>NZ_JBFTMK010000501.1:0-3735 GCF_056396965.1 Pseudomonas sp. 05N434 | reverse complement strand
CTTATGTTTAGTCCGCCACGGTTGGCGCGAGTGCCATCTGTTTGTTGGTCAAGCATAGATCCAGATCAATAAACCCCGCGTGCAGGCCGCTTACCCTTGCYGGCTTTTGCGATCGACACTGCCATGACTTGCGCCATGCCACTCATCCCCCCGGAACTGCTCGCCCCTGCCGGCACCCTGAAAAACATGCGTTATGCCTTCGCCTACGGTGCCGATGCGGTATACGCCGGCCAACCGCGCTACAGCCTGCGAGTGCGCAATAACGAATTCGATCACGCCAACCTCGCGCTCGGCATCGCCGAGGCCCAGGCTCAGGGCAAGCGTTTTTATGTGGTGGTCAATATCGCCCCGCACAACGCCAAGCTGAAAACGTTCCTCAAGGATCTGGAACCGGTGATCGGCATGGCGCCGGACGCGCTGATCATGTCCGATCCCGGCCTGATCATGCTGGTGCGCCGGCACTTCCCGCAGATGCCGATCCACCTGTCGGTGCAAGCCAACACGGTGAACTGGGCCAGCGTCGAGTTCTGGCAGCAACAGGGCTTGAGCCGGATCATCCTGTCCCGTGAACTGTCGCTGGAAGAAATCGCCGAAATCCGCCAGCACGTCCCGGCGATGGAGCTGGAAGTGTTTGTGCACGGCGCATTGTGCATGGCCTATTCGGGGCGCTGCCTGTTGTCGGGCTACATGAACAAGCGTGACGCCAATCAGGGCAGCTGCACCAATGCCTGTCGCTGGAAATACTCGGCGACACCGGCCAGCGAAAATCAGCTCGGCGAAATCGTCCAGCACTACTCTCCCGAACCGACCCTGGGCCTCGGCACGCCGACCGATCAGGTGTTCCTGTTGCAAGAGGCCAATCGCCCCGGCGAACTGATGCCGGCGTTCGAGGATGAACACGGCACCTACATCATGAACGCCAAGGACCTGCGCGCCGTCCAGCACGTCGAGCGCCTGACGCAGATGGGTGTGCACTCACTGAAAATCGAAGGCCGGACCAAATCGCATTTCTATTGCGCGCGCACCACCCAGGTTTACCGCCGCGCGATTGATGATGCGGTGGCTGGCCGAGTGTTCGATCGCAGCTTGATGACTGATCTGGAGTCCCTCGCTCAGCGCGGCTACACCGAAGGTTTTCTACGCCGGCACGTGCATGACGAATACCAGAACTACCAGAACGGCAGCTCGGTTTCAGAGCGCCAACAGTTCGTTGGGGAGTTGACCGGCGAACGCCGCGACCGGCTGGCCGAGGTACGGGTGAAGAATCGTTTTGGCCTGGGCGATCACATGGAACTGATGACGCSCAAGGGCAACTTCCACTTCGACCTGCATCAACTGCAGAACCTCAGGGGCGAGGCGATTGAAGTGGCGCCTGGGGATGGGCACACGGTGTATTTGCCGATTCCGAATGCGGTGGATTTGCGTTATGGATTGCTGATGCGCGATATAGCGCCCCTGTAGGAGCGAGGCTTGCCCGCGAAGAACGATGACGCGTAATACCTGAAAAAACGCGGTGTATTCTTCGCGGACAAGTCGGATCGCCGCACTGCTCGCTCCTACGCACTGACGAATCAGCTGCCGCCCGCCGAAAAGCGGTCGCGGCTGTTGGTCAGGTGCAACCACATGGCTGCCCGCGCCGCATCCGGATCCTGGCGCTTGATGGCGTTGAGAATCGCCTCGTGTTCAAGGTTGGCGAGTTGCCCCAGCTTGCTCAAATCCGCTGACCCGCGCTCGGTGGCATTGACGCGGGTGCGGGGAATCATCGCATTGCCCAAGTGCTGCATGATCTCTGTGAAGCATACATTGCCGGTGGCTTCGGCGATCAGCAGGTGGAAACGTTTGTCGGCCTCGACGCAGCTGTCGTTGTTGGCCAGCAAACTTTGATAGTCATCCAGCGCTTCACGCATCTGCGCCAATTGCTGATCGGTACGACGCACCGCTGCCAGCGCGGCGGCCTGGGTTTCCAGGCCCATGCGCAACTCCAGAATGCTGCGCACCCCCAGCGCGGTATCGACATTCAGCCGCAACCCCTGCTCCGGCGCACGCTCGATGACAAAGGTGCCGATGCCGTGACGGGTTTCCACCAGCCCTGAAGCCTGCAATTTCGAAATCGCCTCGCGCACCACCGTACGGCTGACCCCATGCTCCTGAACAATCGAATTCTCCGAAGGCAGCTTGTCCCCCGGCAGCATCTGGCCGAGCAAAATGCTCTGGGTCAGCTTGGCCACCAGATCATGAGCCAGGTTGTGAGCGCGCTTGCGGGCGGGTGCGTCGATGTCTTCTTGCATGGTGATTATCCGTAAAACAGGGCTATCCGGATCGTAGCACCGGAATCGATTGGAATCCCCAGAAAACAGCCTCAAGCTTGTATGACAACACTCAACAAATTGACCACTCGAACACCATCACAACCCCACACCCGCCCCAAAAAAGCATAGAAATCATCCGACAAATAGCCATTTTATTGGACTACAGTGCTTGTCGAATCGAAAAATTCAGTTGTATGATGTCTATCAACATCGCAATACCCAGCCACACCCCGCATAAAAATAACGAGTGGGAGAAAAACAAGTGAATACATCCATATCCGGGATGAACGATGGCGCCGATTCGGTCCTGAAGTCCGCCATCTCAAAAGTGAAACGCCACGTCCTGCCGCTGTTCGTGATCATGTTCATCGTCAACTACATCGACCGCGTGAACATCGGCTTCGTCCGCGCCCACATGGAACATGACTTGGGGATTGGCGCTGCCGCCTACGGCCTCGGGGCCGGTCTGTTCTTCATCGGGTACGCGCTGTTCGAAGTGCCCTCCAACATCCTCCTGCAAAAAGTCGGCGCGCGAATCTGGCTGACCCGCATCATGCTGACTTGGGGCCTGGTGGCCGCCTGCATGGCGTTCATCCAGAACGAAACCCACTTCTACATCCTGCGTTTTCTGCTCGGCGTGGCTGAAGCCGGGTTCTTTCCCGGGGTGATCTATTACTTCACCCGCTGGTTGCCCGGTGTGGAACGCGGCAAGGCGATTGCGATCTTCCTCAGCGGCTCGGCGATTGCTTCGCTGATCTCCGGCCCGCTGTCGGGGCTGCTGCTGCAAATCAACGGTTGGGGCATGCACGGCTGGCAGTGGATGTACTTCATCGAGGGCATGTTCTCGGTCGGGTTGTGCGTGTTCGTCTGGTGCTGGCTGGACTCCAAACCCCACGACGCCAAATGGCTGACCCTGGCTGAACAGGACGCGCTGGTCAAAGCCATCGATGACGAACAACTGGCCCGCGAAGCCGCGACGCCGATCAAACCGTCGCTGGGCACACTGCTCAAGGACCGCCAGATCATCCTGTTCTGCCTGATCTACTTCTTCATTCAATTGACCATCTATGCCGCGACCTTCTGGCTACCGAGCATCATCAAGAAAATGGGCGACCTGAGCGACATCCAGGTCGGCTTGTTCAACTCGATTCCGTGGTTGCTGTCGATCGTCGGCATGTACGCCTTTGCCTCGCTGTCGGGCAAATGGAAGCACCAGCAAGCCTGGGTCGCCACTGCCCTGCTGATCGCTGCGGCGGGGATGTTCATGTCCACCACCGGCGGGCCGATCTTCGCCTTCGTTGCGATCTGCTTCGCCGCATTGGGTTTCAAATCGGCTTCGTCGCTGTTCTGGCCGATTCCCCAGGCGTACCTGGATGCACGGATCGCTGCCGGCGTGATCGCGCTGATCAACTCGGTGGGCAACCTC
>NZ_JBFTMK010000500.1:0-3743 GCF_056396965.1 Pseudomonas sp. 05N434 | reverse complement strand
AGACATGGTTTATGAATCGCTACATATCTACAATCGCCCGCACTGAATTCCCGGCACTGCTCATCCTGACTCAGGCTTATGAGTAGAACAGGGCGTCGAGAAGCCTGATGGCTTCATGCGACCCCCCATTGTCGGTGCCTTCCGACGATCCGCACCAAATGGAATTGGTCTGTAACAAGGCCCTTGACCACGAATTCGAATAAGAACACACCGCAGGCCCAGCAATTGTCGAACCGCGTCTGACGCGCGACGGGCAGGCCCTTATTCAATCCAAGAAAAATGCCAACCCTTGGCAGGGTGAAGTGTTGGCGATCAAAACCCAACTGCATTGCGCAAGCTGCTTTAGAGGTCGTGAGATGAGTAAAAACAGGTACCCCAGACTACTAGGCTTATTGCCGCTGCTCGGCACGTTGTTGCTGGGAGGCTGCAACATGACCTTGCTCGATCCCAAGGGCCAGGTCGGCCTGGATGAGCGAAACCTGATCATCACCGCAACGCTGCTGAYGCTGTTGGTCGTCGTGCCGGTCATCGTCATGACGTTCCTGTTCGCCTGGAAATACCGCGCTTCCAACCAGGACGCCGTCTACACGCCAAAATGGTCCCACTCCACCAAGATCGAAATCGCGGTGTGGACTATTCCGGTACTGATCATCATTGCCCTGGGTTACGTCACCTACAAGTCGACCCACGCACTGGATCCTTACAAGCCGCTGGAATCCGACGTCAAGCCGGTCACCATTGAAGTGGTCGCGCTGGACTGGAAGTGGCTGTTCATCTACCCGGAACAAGGCATCGCCACGGTCAACAAGATCGTGTTCCCGGCGCACACCCCGATCAACTTCAAGATCACTTCCGACGCCGTGATGAACTCGTTCTTCATCCCTGCTCTGGGCGGTCAGATCTACGCGATGGCGGGCATGCAGACCAAACTGCACCTGATCGCCAACCAGAACGCTGAAATGGACGGTATCTCCGCCAACTACAGCGGCGCGGGTTTCACCGGCATGAAATTCAAAGCTATCGCCACTTCTCAGGAAGATTTCGACGCCTGGGTAAGCGAAGTCAAAAAGGCACCTAAACAGCTTGAACAAGCTGAATACGCAGCCCTGTCCAAACAAAGCCAGAACAACCCAGTCGAGCTTTACTCCTCGGTCACGCCGAACCTGTTCCAGATCATCGTCGACAAGTACGAAGGCATGAAACCGGGCAAGCCAGTGCACCACGAGAAGAAAGAGCACGAAGTGGCCGCCATGGAAGGAATGGACATGAGTTCGCATTCAGCTGCCGGGGCAGAGGAGTAAACGATGTTTGGTAAATTAAGTTGGGAAGCGGTCCCGTTCCACGAACCGATCGTAATGGTGACCATCGCCATGATCGCGCTCGGTGGTCTGGCACTGTTCGCTGCAATCACCTACTTCAAGAAGTGGACCTATTTGTGGACCGAGTGGTTGACCTCGGTCGACCACAAGAAAATCGGCGTGATGTACATCGTCGTCGCCATGGTCATGCTGCTGCGTGGCTTTGCCGACGCCATCATGATGCGTACCCAATTGGCCATGGCCACCGAGGGTTCGCCTGGCTACCTGCCACCTGAACACTATGACCAGATCTTCACCGCCCACGGTGTGATCATGATCATTTTCATGGCGATGCCATTCTTCACCGGCCTGATGAACCTTGCAGTGCCGTTGCAGATCGGCGCGCGTGACGTTGCCTTCCCGTTCCTGAACTCCCTGAGCTTCTGGCTGCTGGTTTCCGGCGTGGTGCTGATCAACCTGTCCCTGGGCGTAGGCGAATTCGCCAAGACTGGTTGGGTTGCCTATCCGCCGCTGTCGGGTCTGCAATACAGTCCGGGCGTGGGGATGGATTACTACATCTGGGCGCTGCAGCTATCCGGGCTAGGTACGACGCTGACGGGGGTCAACTTCCTGGCCACCGTGCTGAAAATGCGTACCCCTGGCATGAAGCTGATGGACATGCCGATCTTCACCTGGACCTGCACCTGGGCCAACGTCCTGATCGTGGCTTCGTTCCCGATCCTGACCGCTACCCTGGCTTTGCTGACGCTTGACCGTTACATGGATTTCCACATTTTCACCAATGAACTTGGTGGTAATCCGATGATGTACGTCAACCTGTTCTGGGCTTGGGGTCACCCTGAGGTTTACATCCTGATCCTGCCGGCGTTCGGTATCTTCTCCGAAGTCATCTCGACCTTCACCGGCAAGAAGCTGTTCGGCCACCATTCGATGATCTACGCTTCGGGCGCGATCTCGATCCTGGGCTTCATGGTTTGGCTGCACCACTTCTTCACCATGGGTTCGGGTGCCAGCGTCAACGCCTTCTTCGGTCTGGCGACGATGCTGATTTCCATCCCGACGGGTGTGAAGCTGTTCAACTGGCTGTTCACCATCTACCAGGGCCGTCTGCGCTTCACCAGCCAGGTGATGTGGACCCTGGGCTTCATGGTGACCTTCGCCATCGGCGGCATGACCGGCGTACTGCTGGCCATCCCGGGTGCTGACTTCGTACTGCACAACAGCCTGTTCGTGATCGCGCACTTCCACAACGTGATCATCGGCGGCGCGGTATTCGGTTACATCGCAGGCTTCGCCTTCTACTTCCCGAAAGCGTTCGGCTTCAAGCTGCACGAAGGCTGGGGCAAGGCAGCATTCTGGTTCTGGATCTCCGGCTTCTTCGTCGCGTTCATGCCGCTCTATGTACTGGGCTTCATGGGTATGACCCGTCGTCTGAACGCCACCACCAACCCTGAGTGGGTGCCGTACCTGTACGTTGCCATGTTCGGTGCGGTGATGATCGCTGCGGGTATCGCCTGCCAGCTGATCCAGCTGTACGTGAGTATCCGTGACCGCAAGCTGCCGCAGAACATGTGCGAGCACGGCGACCCATGGAATGCCCACACCCTGGAATGGTCGACCTCCTCGCCACCTCCGTTCTACAACTTCGCCGTGCTGCCAAAAGCCGACGTTGTCGACCCGTTCACCGAAGCCAAGGAAAACGGCACCGCGTACAAGGCTCCGACCAAGTACGAGCCGATCCACATGCCAAACAACACCGCGACCGGTGTGGTCATGGGCGCACTGTTGACCGTATTCGGTTTCGCGATGATCTGGCACATCTGGTGGTTGGCAATAGCCAGCCTGGCAGGCACCGTGATCTACTTCGCGATCCACGCGGCCCGTGATGATCAAGGCTACTACGTGCCGGTCGACGTGATCGAGCGCATCGAAGCCGAGCAGCACAAGCGTCTGGTAGCAGCCGGGAAAGTCCCAGCCACCACCACCCGTGTTGAAACCTCGTTGGAACAGGCTTAAACCATGTCGAACTTAGTGACCAATGCTGGACACACCCATGTCGATGGACATGGGCATGATGACCATCACCACGACTCGGGCGAGATGACCGTATTCGGTTTCTGGCTCTACCTGATGACCGACTGCATTCTGTTTGCGTCGATCTTCGCAGCGTACGCGGTACTGGTTAACAACGTAGCGGGTGGCCCGTCGGGCCACGACATCTTCGAACTGCCATACGTACTGGGCGAAACCGCTCTGCTGCTGTTCAGTTCGATCACCTACGGCTTCGCCATGCTGGCGTTCTTCCGTGGCAACAAGAAGCAGGTCCTGGGCTGGCTGGCCCTGACCTTCCTGTTCGGTGCCGGCTTCATCGGCATGGAGATCAACGAGTTCCACATGCTGATCTCCGAGGGCTATGGCCCTAAC
>NZ_JBFTMK010000499.1:0-6018 GCF_056396965.1 Pseudomonas sp. 05N434 | reverse complement strand
CACCGACACCGTGGACGGCGCCACTTCAAGCAGTTCTTCCAGGCATGCCGGCTCAAACTTGCTCAGGGGGAAACGGAAGTCGGCGAACTCCTGGGTGTCGGCCATGCGCCCGACCCGGTCGACGCTTTTTACCAGGCGATACTTTTCGATCACCGTGGCGCGGTCGACGTTTTTCGACGGCGAGAAGCGGTCCTTGATGATTTTGAATACGGTGTTGAAGCCCGGCAGCGTAAACACGCTCATGACCATCCCGCGCACGCCGGGGGCCATGATGAACTGGTCGTCGGTGTTGGCCAGGTGATTGATCAGCGCCCGGTAGAACTCGGACTTGCCATGCTTGTAGAAGCCGATCGAGGTGTACAGCTCGGCGATGTGTTTGCCTGGCAGGATGCGTTTGAGAAAGCCGATGAACTCCGCCGGTACCGGCACATCGACCATGAAGTACGAACGGGTGAAGGAGAAGATGATCGACACCTCCGCCTCGTCGGTGATCAGTGCATCGATCTGGATGCCCCGCCCTTCGCGGTGCAGCAGCGGAATCACCAGTGGCCATTGATCGTCCTGGGTGAAGATGCGCCCCACCAGATAGGCACCTTTGTTGCGGTAAAGCACCGAGGAAAACAGCTCGACACTCAGCTCCGGGTCCTTGCAGACCCAGTCCGGCAGGTTCTCGCGCAATTGCGCTTCGAGGCGGCGCAGGTCGCCGGGCAAATCGGCGTAGTCCTCGCTGAAGCGATAGTCGGTAAAAATACTCGCGAGCATGCCGGACAACTGGCCATGGGGCTTGTAGGTGCGGGTTTGCGCCGCCCGGGCGCGGCGCAGGCTTGGCCGCGTGGTGTGGATGAACATGCAGCCGTCGCTGATCAGGTCGTGGCTGAACAACCCACAGAAAATCGAGTTGTACCAGGTCTCGGACAGTTCATCGTCGAAGCGCAGGTCGATCAGGCTGATATAGGCGCTTTTGACCAACGGCCAGCTGCTGACGTCCATCAGCACATCGGCGGCGAACGACTGATGCAGGCGCCCAACCGTTTCGCCGACTTTCTCTTCGTAGAGGTTGATCCGCGCCGCCGACGCGACTTGTGTCGCCTGCCACTGGGCTTGCTCGAAGCGGCCTCGGGCACCGTCGGTGATCTGACGGAAATGCTCGCGGTAATCGTCAAAGCCATCGAGGATCATTCGGGCGATGTCGGCGGCTGGCCATTGCTGCGGCATGGTGAAACCTCTGCGGCTGTTCTTATCGTTGGAGCTTGAGCTTAGTGGCCCCGTGTGACGCAACGCAACCATTGCCTTGTACCCCGACTGGCGCGACACTTGCGCGCCAATCAAGGAAGGAAAGTGCTGTGAACCCCGTCGATATCCTGCGTTTGTTGTCACTTGCCGCCATTTGGGGGGCGAGCTTTCTGTTCATGCGCATTATCGCCCCAGTGATTGGCACAATCCCCACTGCCTTTTTCCGTGTATCGATTGCCGCTGTCGGGCTGCTGGTGATCGTCGGGCTGCTGCGTATCAGCTGGGATTTCAAAGGCAAACTCAAGACGGTGATGCTGCTCGGAGTGATCAACTCCGGGGTTCCGGCGACGCTCTATTCCGTGGCCGCGCAAGTGCTGCCGGCCGGCTATTCGGCGATTTTCAACGCCACCACGCCCTTGATGGGCGTGTTGATCGGCGGATTGTTCTTCAGTGAAAAACTCACCGGAGCGAAGGTCTGCGGGGTGTTTCTCGGACTGTTTGGCGTCGGCATCCTCACCCGTGCAGGTCCGGTGGCGTTCGATATGCAACTGCTGATGGGCGCACTGGCGTGCCTGATGGCTACCACCTGTTATGGCTTTGCCGGCTTCCTCGCCCGCCGCTGGCTCGACCAGGCCGGCGGCCTCGACAGTCGCCTGTCGGCCCTGGGCAGCATGCTCGGCGCCACCTTGTTTTTGCTGCCGCTGTTCGGCTACAGCGTGATCAGCCAGCCACCGGCGAGCTGGGGCGGCTGGAGTGTCTGGTTGTCGTTGCTGGGATTGGGCTTGGGCTGCACCGCGTTTGCCTACATCGTTTACTTCCGTTTGCTCAGCTCGATCGGCCCGGTGAAGTCGATGACCGTGACCTTCATGATTCCACCGTTCGGGGTGTTGTGGGGCGCGCTGTTGCTGGATGAGCCGCTGTCGATGGCGCACCTCTATGGCGGAGTGTTGATTGCGGCGGCGTTGTGGCTGGTGTTGAAGCCGGCAGTGGTGAAGCCGGTTGAGGTGGTTGCCCGATAAAACGCCGTCTTGCTCCAGGCATAAGCCTGGTTGATCCCGCCAACGCGCTCATCGTCAAGGTTCTGCGGCGCAGTAGCACGCCCCAGCCAGCCGCTGATCCAGCGGTTGATGCGGGTCATCAGGCGGTTGCTCAAGGGGCGTTCGATGTCGCAGAACAGGATGACGCGGGTTTGCTCGGTTTCGTTCTTGACCCAGTGCACGTAGGTTTCATCGAACATCACGTCTTCGCCATCACGCCAGGCGTAGACCTGACCGTCGACGAAGATGCGGCAATCATCGGAGTTCGGCGTCGACAACCCCAGGTGATAACGCAGGGAACCGGCGAACGGGTCGCGGTGCGGGTTGAGGTGGCTACCGCCCGGCAACAGCGCAAACATCGCGCCTTTCACATTGGGGATGCGGCTGACCAGCTCGACGGTTTTCGGGCAGAGCAATTCAGCCGATGGCAGCGGTTTGTCGTACCACTTGAGGTAGAAACGCTTCCAGCCCTTCTTGAAGAACGAACCGAAACCGGCGTCGTTGTTCTTTTCGGCGGCGCGAATGTAGCCCTCGTCGAACAGGTGCATGGCTTCGTCGCGGATAACTTCCCAGTTGTCCCTGAGCACGTCGAGCTCCGGGAACTTGCTGCGGTCCAGATAGGGCTTGGACGGCACACCGGAGAACAGGTACATCAAGGCGTTATAGGGCGCGAACAGGGCCGAGTGATTGACGAACTGACGCAGGACCGGCAAACGCGCCTTGCCACGCAAATGCACATAGAGCGTGCTGCCGAGGAACAGCAGCAACACCGACGCCTTCGCGACAAAGGAAAAGCTCATCTACGACTCCTTGAGAATAGGAAACTCCGCACAACGCCTTTTACCCGACGTGGCAGTCGGCCATGATAAACACTACCGGCCTCGGGAAAAACCCGTATTACTCAACATTCAGTGTTAAGGATTGTGCAATAAAGCACTTCTTAACATAGGGTTCCTGAACGGGGGCTGACCTGAATCAACCCCCTGATCGGCTTCAAAACAGCCATAAAATCTTATTGCTGATTTTCCTGTTCGGTAAACAAGTCACTGAACAGCATGCTCGACAGGTAGCGTTCGCCAGAGTCGGGCAGGATCACCACGATGGTCTTGCCCTGCATTTCCGGGGTTTCGGCCAGGCGTACAGCCACCGCCATGGCGGCGCCGCAAGAGATGCCACTCAAAATCCCTTCTTCTTGCATCAGGCGCAGGGCCATCGCCTTGGATTCGTCGTCGCTGACCAATTCCACTCGGTCGACCATCGACAGGTCCAGGTTCTTGGGCACAAAACCAGCGCCGATGCCCTGGATCTTGTGGGGGCTCGGTTTGATCTCTTCCCCAGCGATCRCCTGGGTGATCACCGGGGACACCATTGGCTCCACCGCCACCGAGAGAATCGGTTTGCCCTGGGTATTCTTGATATACCGCGAAACCCCGGTAATGGTTCCACCCGTTCCGACGCCCGCCACCAGCACGTCGACCGCACCGTCGGTGTCGTTCCAGATTTCCGGGCCGGTGGTTTTTTCGTGGATGGCCGGGTTGGCCGGGTTTTCGAACTGCCCCGGCATGAAGTAGGTGGACGGATCACTGGCGAGGATTTCGGCAGCTTTCTCGATCGCGCCTTTCATGCCCTTGGCCGGCTCCGTCAACACCAGTTCGGCGCCAAGGGCCTTGAGCACCTTGCGTCGTTCGATGCTCATGGACGCAGGCATGGTCAACATCAACCGATAACCACGGGCGGCGGCAACGAATGCCAGGCCGATACCGGTATTGCCCGAGGTCGGTTCGATGATGGTCATGCCGGGCTTGAGTTTACCGCTGCTTTCAGCATCCCAGATCATGTTCGCGCCGATTCGGCACTTGACCGAATATCCAGGGTTGCGCCCTTCGATCTTGGCCAGAATGGTGACACCGCGCGGGGCGATACGGTTGATCTGCACCAGCGGCGTATTGCCGATGGAATGGGCGTTGTCAGCATAGATACGGCTCATGGCTGGGTCCTTATACCGCGTTGAATTAGCCCTCCAAGGTATGCCTGTTGCTCGTGGTCGTCCAGTCAGTCGAACGTCCGGCTGCCATAGCAGTCAACCGCTTTACACCGCCAGAGATTTGCCGCCATGAAGCGTCGATACAGTTGGCCCCTGTTGACCCTCGCCGGCCTCCTCATGTTGCTGGTTGCCGTGCATATCGCCCTGCCCTACATCGTGCGTGACTACCTGAACGAGCGATTGGCCAACATGGGCGACTATCGCGGGCAGGTTACCGACGTGGACCTGGCCCTGTGGCGTGGCGCCTACAAAATCAACGGGTTGAAAATCGTCAAGGTCGAAGGCAAGGTCCCGGTGCCATTCGTCAACGCGCCATTGATCGACCTCTCCGTCAGCTGGCACTCACTTTGGTACGACCACACCGTGGTGGCCAAGGCGCAGTTCGACAAACCCGAGGTGAACTTCGTYGATGGCGGCGCCAACAAGAAAAACTCCCAGACCGGTCAGGGCACCGACTGGCGGGCACAGTTGGAAAAATTGCTGCCGATTACCCTGAACGAAGTGCGGATCAACGATGGCCGGGTCACCTTTCACAACTTCAATTCAAAACCACCCGTGAACCTGAGCGCTACTCAGGTCAATGCCAACATTTACAACCTGACCAACGTAGTCGACACCAAAGGCAAACGCGATGCCCGTTTCGATGGCAAGGCGCTGTTACCGGGGAATGCACCGCTGGAAACAACGGCAACCTTCGATCCGCTGAGCAATTTCGAAGACTTCGAGTTCCGCCTGCGCGCCAGGGACCTTGAACTCAAACGCCTGAACGACTTCGCGTCGGCCTACGGCAAGTTCGACTTCAATGCCGGCCATGGCGACCTGGTCATCGAGGCCAAAGCCAATAAGGGTCAACTCACCGGCTACATCAAGCCACTGTTGCGGGACGTCGAAGTGTTCAATTGGCAACAGGACGTGGAGAACAAAGACAAAGGGATTTTCCGCTCCATTTGGGAAGCGCTCGTCGGCGGCACCCAGAATGTATTGAAGAACCAGGCGAAAAACCAATTCGCCACTCGCGTCGAACTCAAGGGCAACGTGCATCAGCGGAATATCAGCGCGTTCGAGGCGTTTTTGCAGATTTTACGCAACGGTTTCATCCAGGCGTTCAATGCCCAGTACGAACGACCCAAACCGGATGCGGGATGAGTCACGAAGTGACGCCCCATTCAGAGACTGAATAACCCGTCTGCGTTCACAGTCGACCGGGCTGCGCGTTATAGTCGAGCCTGACCATTTATTGCGCCCCGCCCTGCCTCGCTCAGGTCGGCGTTACCGTTCGAGGATTAGCAGATGAAGTTCGAAGGCACCCAGGCCTACGTCGCCACCGATGACCTGAAGCTGGCGGTCAACGCCGCTATCACCCTGGAGCGGCCACTGCTGGTCAAGGGTGAGCCAGGCACCGGCAAGACCATGCTCGCAGAGCAACTGGCCGAGTCCTTCGGCGCCAAGTTGATTACCTGGCACATCAAGTCCACCACCAAGGCGCATCAAGGCCTGTACGAATACGACGCGGTCAGCCGCCTGCGGGATTCGCAACTGGGCGTGGACAAGGTCCACGACGTTCGCAACTACCTGAAAAAGGGCAAGCTCTGGGAGGCGTTCGAGTCCGAAGAGCGGGTGATTCTGCTGATCGACGAAATCGACAAGGCCGACATCGAGTTCCCCAACGACTTGCTGCAAGAACTCGACAGGATGGAGTTCTAC
>NZ_JBFTMK010000498.1:0-3761 GCF_056396965.1 Pseudomonas sp. 05N434 | reverse complement strand
GCTTGAGTTGCTGGTTACGCAGCTGCTCTACGGTTTCCGACAGGTGCTGGTCGATGAACATGACTTCGCCGGCATTGATCGCCTTGCGCAGAGTGCTGTCCACCTGGAACGGCATGCGTCGCGACAGTACGCCGGCTTCAGTCAGCTGTTTGTCGAGGTCGTTGCCCAGGCTGGCGCCGGTCATCAAGCTTATTTTCAGCGGCGTGACCTTGGCGCGCTCGGCCAGTGCATGAGGCACGGCCTTGGCTTCGCCGGCTCGGGTAAAGCCGCTCATGCCGACGGTCATGCCGTCCTGAATCAGAGCGGCAGCGTCGGCGGCGCTCATTACCTTGTCCAACAATGAAGGCAAGCGAATACGGTCACGGTACATGATTGTTATCTCGGGCAACGGAAGCAAGGTGCGCAGTCTAGTGAATTCGAGCGGTGCCCGTCCCGCTACCAAGGTCGCATTCGGGGCGTCTATTCCGGTGCTTTCAGGCAAAACACCTTTGCAGGATCGGTAACAGACGCAAACAAAAACGCCCCGACGAGTCGGGGCGTTCAGGTTGCCGAAGGGTTTTACTCGACGGCTTTAACCATGTCTTCGATGACTTTCTTGGCATCGCCGAAAACCATCATGGTCTTGTCCAGATAGAACAACTCGTTGTCCAGGCCGGCATAGCCGCTGGCCATCGAGYGCTTGTTGACGATGATGGTCTTGGCCTTGAACGCTTCGAGAATCGGCATGCCGGCAATCGGCGATTTCGGGTCGTTCTTGGCTGCCGGGTTCACCACGTCGTTGGCGCCGAGCACCAGCACCACGTCGGCCTGGCCGAACTCGGAGTTGATGTCTTCCATCTCGAACACCTGGTCGTAAGGCACTTCGGCCTCGGCCAGCAATACGTTCATGTGGCCAGGCATCCGGCCGGCAACCGGGTGAATCGCATACTTCACGGTTACGCCGCGGTGGCTCAGTTTCTCGGTCAGCTCTTTCAAGGCGTGCTGCGCCCGTGCTACCGCCAGGCCATAGCCTGGAACGATGATCACGGTGTCGGCGTTGGTCAGCAGGAAGGTGGCGTCATCAGCCGAACCGGATTTCACCGGACGGGCTTCTTTGGAGCCCGCCGGGCCAGCATCCGCGGTGTTGCCGAAGCCGCCGAGCAGTACGTTGAAGAACGAACGGTTCATCGCCTTGCACATGATGTACGAGAGGATCGCACCGCTTGAGCCCACCAGCGAGCCGGCAATGATCAGCATCGAGTTGTTCAGCGAGAAGCCGATACCCGCTGCCGCCCAACCGGAGTAGCTGTTGAGCATCGACACCACGACGGGCATGTCGGCGCCGCCGATCGGGATGATGATCAGCACGCCCATCACGAAGGCCAGGATCAGCATCAGGGCAAAGGCGCTGAAGTTGCCGGTCAGCATGAACGTGACACCCAGTGCCAGCGTCGCCAGACCCAGCAGCAGGTTCAGTTTGTGCTGACCGCTGAACTGTACTGGTGCGCCCTGGAACAGGCGGAACTTGTACTTGCCCGACAGCTTGCCAAACGCGATCACCGAACCGGAGAAGGTGATTGCACCGATGGCCGCGCCGAGGAACAGCTCCAGACGGTTGCCCGCCGGAATCGAATCGCCCAGATGTTTAACGATGCCCAACGACTGCGGCTCGACGACGGCTGCAATGGCGATGAACACCGCCGCCAGACCGATCATGCTGTGCATGAAGGCGACCAGCTCCGGCATTTTGGTCATTTCAACGCGCTTGGCCATGATCGAACCGGCGGTACCGCCGGCCAGCAGACCGACGATGACGTAGCCGATGCCGGCGGTAGCACCGCCTTGCTCAATGGAGAGCGCCGCCAGCTTATAGATGAGACCGATGGTGGTGAGGATCGCCAAGGCCATGCCGAGCATGCCGTACACGTTGCCGCGCCGCGACGTGGTCGGGTGCGACAGGCCTTTGAGGGCCTGGATGAAGCAGATCGACGCGATCAGGTACAGCGTCGTTACCAGGTTCATGCTCATTACTTGGGCGCCTCTTCTTTTACGGCTTTCGGGGCTTTTTTCTTGAACATCTCAAGCATGCGACGGGTGACCAGGAAACCACCGAACACGTTCACGGCCGCCAGAGCCACCGCCAGGGTGCCCATGGTTTTGCCCAATGGTGTTACGGTCAAGGCAGCCGCCAGCATCGCGCCGACGATCACAATCGCCGAAATGGCGTTGGTCACCGCCATCAATGGCGTGTGCAGTGCAGGTGTAACGTTCCAGACCACGTGATAACCGACATAAATCGCCAGCACGAAGATGATCAGGTTGTAGATACCGGGGGAGATAAGCTCTTCCATCGTCTGAATCCCTGCTTAGGCGTTTTTGCGGATGACTTGGCCGTCGCGGCACATCAGGCACGCGGCGACGATGTCGTCTTCTAGGTTCACTTCGAACTGGCCTTCCTTGTTGAAGACCAGCTTCAGGAAGTCCAGCAGGTTGCGTGCGTACAGCGCCGAAGCGTCTGCCGCCACCGCACCGGCCAGATTGGTCGGGCCGACAATGGTCACGCCATTCGAGACCACGACCTGGTCCGCCACGGTCAGCGGGCAGTTGCCGCCCTGCGCTGCGGCGAGGTCGACAACCACCGAGCCTGGCTTCATCTGCGCCACGGTTTCGGCGCTGAGCAGCGTCGGCGCCTTGCGACCCGGGATCAGTGCCGTGGTGATGACGATGTCAGCCTGCTTGGCGCGTTCGTGTACGGCCAGGGCCTGACGCTGCATCCAGCTGGCCGGCATGGGGCGCGCATAGCCGCCGACGCCGACGGCGCATTCGCGCTCTTCATCGGTTTCGTACGGCACGTCGACGAATTTCGCACCCAGGGATTCAATTTGCTCCTTCACCGCAGGACGCACATCGGACGCTTCGATCACGGCACCCAGACGTTTTGCCGTGGCAATCGCCTGCAAACCGGCCACACCGGCACCGAGAATCAGCACGCGCGCCGCTTTCACAGTGCCCGCGGCGGTCATCAACATCGGCATGAAGCGTGGGTAGTAGTGAGCGGCCAGCAGCACGGATTTATAGCCGGCGATGTTCGCTTGGGAGGACAGCACATCCAGGCTCTGGGCGCGGGAGGTGCGTGGCGCAGCTTCCAGCGCAAACGCGGTAATGCCGCATTCGGCCAGTTTGGCGATGGTTTCATTGCTGAACGGGTTGAGCATGCCGACCACTACGGTGCCGCTCTTGATCAGCGTCAGTTCGCTGTCGCTGGGGGCGACCACCTTGAGAATCAGCTCGGCACCAAACGCATCGTTGGCGCTGCCAATGGTTGCGCCTGCCGCTTCATAAGCACTGTCGACAACGCTGGCGTTAATGCCGGCGCCGCTTTGTACAGTGACCTTATGACCCTGGCCGATCAGCTTCTTGATGGTTTCCGGGGTTGCAGCAACCCGTGTTTCACCCGTCTGGGTTTCGAGAGGAACACCAATGTGCACGTCAAATCTCCTGCGTGATCTTATTGAGTAAACCCAGGCACTTCGGATGGTGCGGCTGGGGCGGCCGATCAGCACGACCCCACCAAATCAGGGCGGGGCGCGGCATTTTGCAGGCGAACTTTGTGCCCTTCAAGGGATTATGACGGGTGACGGAAAATTAACTACAAGTCACCCCGTGACCGAATGTCGCACCTTTCCGTTAAATCCCTTGCAGGCCGTGGCTTCTAAGGATTTTTGCCAAAATTCAAGAATTTACACATCCGCACGGTGAATAGGTTGTCATTGCCTGCCAAT
>NZ_JBFTMK010000497.1:0-3764 GCF_056396965.1 Pseudomonas sp. 05N434 | reverse complement strand
CGGTGTATGCGATTCCGGTGTGGGTCGCGTTCATGTGGATCTGCTACGGCATCAAAAACAAGCGCAGCGCCCAGCAGGCGTTGCAGGTCGCGGTGAAATAACGCAACGCGCAGAAACAACAAACCCGGCCAATGTGCCGGGTTTTTTGTGGAGGATGCGAAAGCCGGGGTATTCTGGCGGTCCTGATACCGGACCTTTTTCCATGCTGGTGATTTCCAACAACGTGCATCTGCCGGATGCCGAGATCGAGTTGACGGCCATTCGCRCCCAGGGCGCCGGTGGGCAGAACGTCAACAAGGTCTCCAGTGCGGTGCACCTGCGCTTCGACATTCCGGCCTCGTCCCTGCCCGAGTTCTACAAGGAACGGCTGCTGGCGTTGCGCGACAGTCGCATCACCAGCGAAGGGGTGTTGATCATCAAGGCCCAGCAATACCGCACGCAGGAGCAGAACCGCGCCGATGCGCTGGAGCGTCTGACCGAATTGATCCTCAGCGCTACCAAAGTGGAAAAGAAACGCCGTCCGACCAAGCCGACTCTGGGCTCGAAAAAGCGTCGGCTCGAATCCAAGACCAAGCGCGGCAGCATCAAGGCCGGGCGGGGCAAGGTCGATTTTTAGCGTGCTTCACGCTCTTCCCGATACTTGGGCGCCTGTCGGTACAAGTAAACGCTCAACATCAATCCGCTCAAGGCGGCGAGGGCGGCGAACAGGAAGATCGAGGCAAACCCGAATCCTGCAGCAATCGCACCCGCCAGCGGTCCGGTAATCCCCAGTGACAAATCGATAAACAGCGAATAGGCCCCAACTGCTGCGCCACGGCTGGAGGCCGGCACCAGATTGACCGCTTCCACGCCCAAGGCCGGGAACACCAGCGAAAAGCCGAAACCGCTCAGCGCCGCACCGGCCAGTGCCCAATGAGCATCCGGCGCCAGCCACAGCAGCAACAGCCCGAGGGTTTCCACCGAGAGGCAGGCAATCGCCACGCGAAAGCCGCCGAGGCGGTTGATCAGGTTGCCGAACAGTAGTCGCGCGCCAATGAAACTGGCGCCGAACAAACTCAGGGACAGCACCGCGTTGGACCAATGCTGAGTGGCGTAATACAGGGTGATGAAGGTCGCGATGGTGCCAAAGCCGATGGAGCCCAGTGCCAGGCCGCAGCCATGAGGGAACACCCGTCCCAGCACATGCATGAACGGCAAACGTTCGCCGGCGACAATCGGCGCCGCGGTTTTCGGCCAGGCCAGCGCCACGCCCAGCACCGCCAGCAGCATGATGCTCACGCCCATGCTCCACAAACCCAATTGACTCACCAGCAGCACCCCCAGTGGTGCGCCGACCGCCAACGCGCCGTAACTGGCAATGCCGTTCCAGGAGATGACCTTGGCGGTGTTCGCCGCGCCGACCCGGCCGATGCCCCAGCCGATCGACCCGGAGCCGACCAGGCTTTCCGCGCTGCCGAGTATCAGGCGGCCAATCAACAGGCTGATCAAACTCAGTATCGGCAGGCTCTGCGTCCASGCCGAAATCAGCATGAACACACCGCTCAAACCACAGCCGGCGAGGCCATACATCACCGCCAGCTTGCTGCCCTTGTTATCGATGATGCGCCCGGCGTAAGGGCGGCTGAGGAGGGTGGCCAGGTATTGCACGCTGATCACCAGCCCGGCGATCACCGCGCCGAAGCCGAGGTCGCTGTGGACGTAGCCCGGCAATACGGCCAGGGGAATACCGATATTGAGGTAACCGATGAAAGTGAACAGGACGATGGAAACGACTTGCAGCGTGACCGCCAGGGGGCGCTGGGTTTCAGACATGGGTAAAAGGTCCACGGGGCAGCAGGATAGATAGGCTGCTTATGATAGCGGCGTGGACGGTCGCAGGGCGTGAAAAAGTAAAACTAATTGCCGAACGGGATGAATCAGGGTTTTGCGGGGGCGACCAGTTGCGTCGTGACCAGGGCGGCCAGGGCATTTTCTTCGCTGCCGAAGCGGGCCAGCAGGGCGGCTTGTTTCTCGGGGGAAAGGCGATTCCAGATGTCGATCATCTTCTCGGCGGTGCCGATCAGGACGCTGGCCTGGGCTTCAGTGAAATCATCGCTCATGGTGCGGGCTCGCGGTTCAGGCAGTGTGGAAAGCGCATGTTAGCGCTTTCCACACGGTCTGGCATTGCAGGTGTATCAGTCTTCTCTGTCGGCCTGGCGGCGTTCAGGTGCTTCTTTCGGCTCGGGCTGTTGGGCACCGGCTTGTTGCGTGGTTGTCTGCTCAGTTTCGTGCAGGCTTGGGAAGGGGAGATTAGGGATCTCGTGCATGTTTCGCGCTCCTCGCTAAGTCTGTTGATAGATCTGGTAGATCCGCGCTTTTAAAAAAGCCTGGGCAGGATACAGCAGGAAAAATGACAAATAGACTTTATATCCAATTGTTACGACGGATGGGATTGTCTAGACAGGTCAATGGGATAGGCGCAATTGATCGTTCCCACGCTCTGCGTGGGAACGCAGCCMGGGACGCTCCGCGTTCCARSAGCGGACGCAGAGCGTCCAATGAGGCATTCCCACGCGGAGCGTGGGAACGATCGGTGGGAGGGGTTACTTGCAGACGTCAGCGATGGCCTCGGCCAGCAGGTCCAGGCGTGTCGCATCGATCCCCGCCACGTTCGCCCGGCCCGAGCTGACCATGTACACACTGTGATGTTCGCGCAGTTGCTTGACCTGCTCCGGCGACAAACCGGTGTAGGAAAACATCCCGCGTTGAACGCCAATGTGCGCAAACCGCTCGCGCAAGCCGTGGGGTTCAAGCGCTTCGACCAGGCCACTGCGCAGCTGGGCGATGCGCAAACGCATGGCTTCCACTTCGTCGGCCCAGCGGCTTTTCAGCTCTGGATCGCCAAGGATGGTCGCGACGACGGCGGCGCCGTGATCCGGCGGTGTCGACCACAGGTTGCGGGCGATGTTGGCCAGTTGGCTGCGGATGTCCACCAGCTTGCCGGCGGTTTGCGCGCAGACAATCAGCGCACCGGTGCGGTCGCGGTACAGGCCGAAGTTTTTCGAGCAGGAACTGGTGATCAGCACTTCCGGCAACTCGGCGGCGAACAACCGGGTCGACCAGGCATCTTGTTCCAGGCCATCGCCGAAGCCCTGATAGGCGAAGTCGATCAGAGGCAGCAAGTCGCGACTGCGCACCACGTCCAGCACCCGGCGCCAATCGTCATGGGACAGGTCGAAACCGGTCGGGTTGTGGCAGCAGGCGTGCAGCAGCACCACATCGCCCTTCGGTGCTTGATTGAGCACTTCGAGCATCGCTTCGACATCGAGACGGTTATCGCTGCCCACGTACGGGTAGTGACTGACCTTGACCCCGGCCGTTGCGAAAATCGTTTCGTGGATCGGCCAGGTCGGGCTGCTCAGCCACACGCCACGGCCCGGCAGGCATTGGGCGATGAAGTCGGCGCTCAAGCGCAGCGCACCGGTGCCGCCCGGCGTTTGCGTGACGCCGGCCCGTTGCTCGGCGATCAGCGCCGAATCAGCACCCAGCACAAGCTCGTTGATGACTTTGCCGAACGCCGCATCGCCGTGGCCGCCGATGTAAGTCTTGGTGGCCTGGCGATCCACCAGGCGCTGCTCGGCAAGCTTCACCGCTTCAAGGATCGGCGTCAGGCCCTGGGCGTCTTTGTAGACACCCACGCCAAGGTCGAACTTGCGCGGGTTAGGGTCCTGCGCATAGGCCTCCATCAGGCCGAGAATCGGGTCGCCGGGTACTCGGCCGATGGC
>NZ_JBFTMK010000496.1:0-3779 GCF_056396965.1 Pseudomonas sp. 05N434 | reverse complement strand
TTTTTTTACCCGTTTTCAGTAGGGTGACTTCTTGAGTTTGACCCACTAGAATGCATGCCCTTGATTCTGGGGTCGGAAACGGCCGGCTAACGTCTGTGCAACGAGGAATATCCATGCAAGTTTCTGTTGAAAATACTTCTGCTCTTGAGCGCCGCATGAGCATCACCGTGCCGGCTGAGCGCATCGAGACTCAGGTCAACAAGCGTCTGCAGCAGACTGCCCAAAAGGCCAAGATCGCTGGCTTCCGTCCAGGCAAAGTGCCAATGAGCGTGATCCGTCAGCGTTTCGGGGCTGATGCACGTCAAGAAGCCGTGGGCGACGTGATCCAGTCTTCCTTCTACGAAGCTGTCGTCGAGCAGAAGCTGAATCCRGCTGGTTCGCCTTCGATCGAACCTAAAACCCTGGAAGCGGGCAAGGACCTGGAATACGTAGCCGTATTCGAAGTGTTCCCTGAGTTCACCGTTGCCGGTTTCGAAGGCATCACCGTCGAGCGCCTGAGCGCCGAAGTGGCTGACGCCGATCTGGACAAGATGCTGGAAGTCCTGCGCAAGCAGAACACCCGTTTTGAAGTGGCCGAACGCGCTGCCCAGAACGAAGACCAGCTGAACATCGATTTCGTCGGCAAGGTCGACGGTGAAGTGTTCGCAGGTGGTTCTGCCAAAGGTACTCAGCTGGTGCTGGGTTCCGGCCGCATGATCCCTGGTTTCGAAGACGGTCTGGTTGGCGCTAAAGCCGGCGAAGAGCGCGTTCTGAACCTGACCTTCCCAGAGGACTACCAGAACCTCGACCTGGCAGGCAAAACTGCTGAGTTCACCGTGACCGTGAACACCGTTTCCGAGCCTAAACTGCCAGAGCTGACCGAAGAGTTCTTCGCTCAATTCGGCATCAAGGAAACCGGTCTGGAAGGCTTCCGCACCGAAGTTCGCAAGAACATGGAGCGCGAACTGCGTCAGGCGATCAAATCCAAGGTCAAGAATCAGGTGATGGACGGTCTGCTGGCCACCAACCCGATCGAAGTGCCTAAGGCTCTGCTGTCCAACGAAGTCGACCGTCTGCGCGTGCAGGCTGTTCAGCAGTTCGGTGGCAACATCAAGCCTGACCAACTGCCGGCCGAGCTGTTCGAAGAGCAAGCCAAGCGCCGCGTCGTGCTGGGTCTGATCGTGGCTGAAGTGGTCAAGCAATTCGACCTCAAGCCTGACGAAGCCCGCGTTCGCGAGATGATTCAGGAAATGGCTTCGGCCTACCAAGAGCCTGAGCAGGTTGTGTCCTGGTACTACAAGAACGACCAGCAACTGAACGAAGTCCGTTCGGTTGTGCTGGAAGAGCAAGTTGTGGATACTGTTCTGCAGAAAGCTAGCGTGACCGACAAATCGGTCTCTTACGAAGAAGCGGTCAAGCCGGTAGAAGCTCCACAAGCCGACTGATTGGTTTTGCGGTAAGAAGTACACACCATAAGCCAGCCTTCGTGCTGGCTTATGCGTATTCAAGACATAACTATTTGGGAGTGACTGCGAGACATGTCCCGCAATTCTTATTATCAGAGCTCTGACATCCAGGCCGCAGGCGGTCTGGTCCCGATGGTTATCGAGCAGTCTGCCCGTGGCGAACGTGCCTATGACATCTACTCGCGCCTGTTGAAGGAGCGAGTGATCTTCCTGGTAGGTCCGGTAGAAGACTACATGGCCAACCTGGTTGCGGCGCAACTGCTGTTCCTTGAAGCGGAAAACCCGGACAAGGACATCCATCTTTACATCAACTCACCAGGCGGTTCGGTGACTGCGGGCATGTCGATCTACGACACCATGCAGTTCATCAAGCCAGACGTTTCCACCACCTGCATCGGTCAGGCCTGCAGCATGGGTGCCTTCCTGCTTGCCGGTGGTGCTGCCGGCAAGCGTTTCTGCCTGCCGAACTCGCGCATGATGATTCACCAGCCGTTGGGCGGCTTCCAGGGTCAGGCGTCGGACATCGACATCCATGCCAAGGAAATCCTCCACATTCGTTCGCGTTTGAACCAGCTGTTGGCTCATCACACCGGTCAGAGCCTCGAAACCATCGAGCGCGATACCGAGCGCGACAACTTCATGAGCGCTGAGCGTGCGGCTGAATATGGCCTGATCGACTCTGTGATCGACAAGCGTAAAATGCCCGCCTAAGCAGCCCAAATGTAGGTGGTCGGGGTAACTGACCGCCTGCGGGCTTGAAAAAGCCTGCAATTGCCTTCATCTTGTGTTGCAAGCCTATCGGATTTGGATCGATCGAATGACTGACACCCGCAACGGCGAGGACAACGGCAAACTGCTCTATTGCTCCTTCTGTGGCAAAAGCCAGCATGAAGTGCGCAAATTGATTGCCGGCCCCTCGGTCTTTATCTGCGACGAGTGCGTCGACCTGTGCAATGACATCATCCGTGAGGAGGTGCAGGAAGCCCAGGCCGAAAGCAGCGCGCATAAATTGCCTTCGCCTAAAGAAATCAGCGGCATCCTTGATCAGTACGTGATTGGTCAGGAACGTGCGAAAAAGGTTCTGGCCGTAGCGGTGTATAACCACTACAAGCGTCTGAACCAGCGCGACAAAAAGAATGACGACGTCGAACTCGGCAAAAGCAACATCTTGCTGATCGGCCCGACAGGCTCGGGTAAAACCCTGCTTGCCGAAACTCTGGCCCGCTTGCTGAACGTTCCGTTCACCATCGCCGACGCAACCACCCTCACCGAGGCGGGTTATGTGGGCGAAGATGTCGAGAACATCATTCAGAAGCTGCTGCAGAAGTGCGATTACGACGTAGAAAAGGCCCAGATGGGCATTGTCTACATCGATGAGATCGACAAGATCTCGCGCAAGTCTGACAACCCGTCGATCACCCGGGACGTTTCCGGTGAAGGCGTGCAGCAGGCCCTGCTCAAGTTGATCGAAGGCACGGTCGCTTCCGTTCCACCTCAAGGTGGTCGCAAGCATCCGCAGCAGGAATTCCTTCAGGTCGACACCCGTAACATCCTGTTCATCTGCGGTGGTGCGTTCTCCGGTCTGGAAAAGGTTATTCAAAACCGTTCCACCCGTGGCGGCATCGGCTTCAACGCAGAAGTGCGCAGCAAGGAAGAAGGCAAGAAAGTCGGTGAATCCCTGCGTGAAGTCGAGCCTGACGATCTGGTCAAGTTCGGTCTGATCCCGGAATTCGTCGGGCGTCTGCCGGTACTTGCCACGCTGGACGAGCTTGATGAGGCTGCGCTGATGCAGATTCTCACCGAGCCGAAGAATGCCCTGACCAAGCAGTATGCCAAGCTGTTCGAGATGGAAGGCGTGGACCTGGAATTCCGGGCCGACGCGCTGAAATCGGTCGCCAAACGTGCCCTGGAACGCAAAACCGGTGCCCGTGGCCTGCGCTCGATTCTCGAAGGTGTATTGCTCGACACTATGTATGAAATCCCCTCGCAGTCCGAGGTGAGTAAAGTAGTGATCGACGAAAGCGTTATAGAAGGCAAGTCCAAGCCTCTGTATCTCTATGAGAACAGTGAGCCGACTGCCAAGGCAGCGCCAGACGCTTAAGCGTCACACTGCTGGAATAAAGAAGGGGCCTTCGGGCCCCTTTGCTATTGTGGGAGACGGGGCAGCTAACCTGAATTTCTGGATGCGCCGGGATAAATGCAGGCGCTACCGTAAGCTCTGATTTTTTAAGTGATTCTTTTATCCGCTTGTTTTTTTTGAAAACAGCCCCCATCTTGGTTTCAAGCTTACTTCCATCTGTTTACGGCCTTATGGCCGCCGTAGAGGCGAAATGA
>NZ_JBFTMK010000495.1:0-3781 GCF_056396965.1 Pseudomonas sp. 05N434 | reverse complement strand
GCAGGCAACTTCCTCCGTGCGTGATTAATTTGGCGTTTGGGGATGTTGGTAGTCCCTGCATTGTCAATCTGGTTCGTGTGACGAGGGGGCAAACCGTTGCCCGTCGACCTGCCCCGAATCGAAGTCATCTATGAACTTTCTGAGCGTGAGCTGACGTGTGCCCACGTCTGTCATGAACACGCCATCGGCGAGGAGGTCAGCGAACAGCTTGAAATCGTTCCGATGCAGATCCGCGTCTTCAAGCGTTTTCGCAAGATCTATGGTTGCCGCGATTGTGAGTCAGCACCGGTGAGGGCGGATAAACACGCCCAACTAATTAAATAATATGGCCAGTCCGAGCGTGCCGGCCCTGTTGCTGACGACCAGATACGTCGATGTCTACCGCTTCACCTTTTCGAAAAGGTCCTGGGTCGTTACGGCATCGATATCCCGTGTCAGAGCTCGGCCCGCCTCACAGGCCGGTGATCCTTTTGACTAATCCATCACCGGGCCCGGGAGGTGGCGACGAGCTTACTTGATGGCTATCTACACCGCGCTGGATGCTGATGCTGCACAGGCAGGCGTTGAGCGTTTGCGCAGTTGAGCGCATGCACGGCGAAAGTTCTTCGATACGCAAAAAGTGCAAACCAAAGACAAGACGGGGCGTGCGGATATCGCGCTGAACCTGATCAACAGGCTTTTCGGCATCGAGCGCAGCCTGCCGGTGCTAGCTCAGCTTACGGAGGGTAGCCTTTCCTTGAGCAACGCTTCCCCACCACTCTCCAGACAACCTCACAAAGAATTTGAATTTGGTTATGTTTTCACACGAGGAGTGGGATGAAGCGGTGGGGCGGGAAATCCGGAGCAGTCAGAGAGCCTGACTGCCCCGGTAGCTAAGCTGAAGAATAAACGGGGTGAAAGTCGCAGCGATTAATAGATGTCCTTGGAAAAGAGCGTAAAGGGCGTCTTGATCAGGATCTTGATGTCGAGCCACAACGACCAGTTGTTGATGTAGTTGAGGTCGATCTCCACGCGCTTTTGCATCTTGTCGAGGGTCTCGGTTTCGCCACGGCAGCCACTGATCTGGGCCAGCCCGGTGATGCCCGGTTTGATTCGATGACGGGCCATGTAGGCCTGGATCTTGCCGGTGTAGTAGTCGTTATGGGCAATCGCATGCGGCCGCGGTCCGACCAGCGCCATATGGCCTTGCAGTACGTTGAAGAACTGCGGCAGTTCATCGATGGACGTGCGTCGAATGAAACGGCCAACCGGGGTAATGCGTGGGTCTTCACGGCCGGCCTGGCGGACTTGATGGTCGTCGTGCAGGCGCATGGAGCGGAATTTCCAGACCTTGATGATCTTGCCGTTCCAGCCGTGCCGTTCCTGTTTGAAAATGATCGGCCCCGGGGAGGAGATCTTCACTGCGACGGCAATCACCAGCAGCAGTGGACTGAAGGCGATCAGCGCCAGGGCGGCGAGACCTCTGTCCAGCAGGGTCTTGCTGAGTGCCGCTGTCGGGTAACTGGTCAGCGGGCTTTCATTGAGGTGGATGGCGGGCAGGCCATCCAGCTCGCTGACGGAATGATTGAGCAACGTCATGCTGCCCAGGTCGGGAACCCAGACCACATCCACATTCGAGTCGAGAAGGTCGATGTACAGCGCTTCGACCTGCTTGGCTTCGCTCAAGGGCAGCGCGATGTACAACCGCCGGACATCGTGCACCCGGATCAGCTCGCGCAGCTCCTGCAACTGGCCCACRATCCGGTGGGTATTGACGTTGGTCGACAGCTCGTTGGGTTTTGAGCTGATCAGGCCGACCAGCGGCGGATACTCGGTTTTGGCCAGTTTGTCCGCCAGATTCACCGCCAGTTGGTCGGTGCCGATGATCAGGGTGTTATTTTGGCTGTGCAATTGCCGGTGGTAGTGTCTGGAAAAACTATGCAGAGGCAGGTACAGCAAGGCCTGCACGCAATAACCTGCCACAGCCCAGACCATGATGATTTCCCGGGAGAACAATTCGCTGGTCTTGCTGAGAAAGCCGATGCTGGTCAGGCCGGTCAGTGTCAGCAGCCACCCCAGCAGCAGTCGACCCAGGCCGGAGAGGTATCCATGCTGCTTGTGATAGACCAGCAGCAGGGAGTAAGAAGGGACCGAGCCCAGGAAAGTCAGCACGGCAAGCACACGATAATGAGCTTCGATTTCTCCTGTCTGGTACAACGCCAGAGCAAATAACAACGCATTGACCGAAGTGATGGCAATTATCCATTGCCCCCAGAAGGTCAGTCCTTTGGATATGCTGTTTCGATTAATACGATTATGTACCATCGCGGTGTCCCTCGGGCGTGCGCCACGTTGTGTATCAGTCGACGGTTAATAAATGGCAGCCGCGCGCAAAGGCTGAGCGAGCGCAGTTCGGTCAGAGATTATTTTTATTATTGGAAGGGAATAACGCGGGCTATGGCTGGCCATCCGAATGTTGTTTTCAAGTCAGCTGATACGGTTGTCTCAGTGTCCGGTTTTTATACTAGTACCTTAATCTTTGTGGGTGTCTGACGAATTATAACGGACACCACTTCCAGGGCTCATGTTATAAAAGGTCGTGCTCTTTTATTAGGAGGGCATCACTAAATCGTCTATAAAATTGCAGCATTCCGATAAGCGCTTGCCCGCCATGGGGAGGGATCCGGCAGGAACTATGGAGAGAAATATGTGCGAGGGACAGGCGGCGGGAAGTACGAGGTGAGGTGGTTAGGCAGTCAAGCGGTATCGGGTTGAGCGGGAAATCGCATTTATTGTTATTGTTTTTGCGATTTCAATCAGTATGCGATTCTGATCCTTTGTGCCAGGCAATAACCACGGTTTCTGACCGAGCGAATCAGGCGTTCCCCGTTGGCGGCAGTCTTGAATTTTTTCTGCAGTCGGCTCAAGCACATTTCAAGGCCGCTGTAATTCTCCGGGTCTTTATCGATGCGTAGAATAAGATCGTTCTTGCTGAGTACCCGTCGATCACTGATGACCAGTTGGGTGAGCATTAACGATTCGGTGCCGGTCAATGGGATGGTTATATCTTCCTTGATTAATGTTCTGTCGTCGGCATTAAACCACCAGATGTCGGGGTTCCCCTGCGACTCTTTAACCCGGCTGACTGCAGAGATGAACTCTTCGTCTGCCACCGGTTTCTTGAGAAATCCATCAACCCCGAAGTGCGAGAAGTGATGAAGTTCTGAATGCTCCGAGTTGGGAGTTATGAGTATGATTTCCGCATCTTTTTGATTTTTGCGGATAAAGCTGACATCGCTCAGCGAGATATCGGCCTGGTCGAGCAGGATGTGCGTGAATCGACTCTTTCGGATGCGTTCGCTGCTGAGTTTGCCAGATTCGATTTCAAAAGATAGATGCAGGCGTTGTGCGAGAAGCGATTCTATAGCTTGTCGTGCCAGTTGATCTCGGGTGAAAATTAGAAAGCTGTTGTTTGGCGTATTCACAATAAGGCTCCTTCCTAGTTTGGTGAAATTTTTTAAGCTTAAATAACCTCGGTAGGCGAGTAGTACCGCCCCTGGAAAAAATCGAAAGGCATGCTGCGGGCCAGTGTGTGCAGTGCTTTGTGCTCGACCCGGTCCGCAATGAATCTGATTTTGCTGTCATGGATCATGCTGCTCAGGCAGTCGTAAGACCTGTTGAAAAAGTCCTGACTGTTATCGACCATGATGTCGAAATTGGACCGGGTCAGGTCCACTTTTATGTAATCGAACAGCTTCGGGCTGATCAGTTTTTCAGCGCTGTCATCGCTTAAGTCATAGCC
>NZ_JBFTMK010000494.1:0-3788 GCF_056396965.1 Pseudomonas sp. 05N434 | reverse complement strand
CGCCTCCACCGTCGACAACGCCCCAGGCCCAGGTGCCTTGCGCAAGCGATAACGGGACACCCCGCCCTCGGCCAATGTCACTCTCGGCAACGCCGCCAGCAATGGATTGAGGTGCAGCATCTTGCGCGCCTTGCGCCAGGTACCGTCCGGAACCACCAGCAGCAGCGGCTTATCACTCGCGGTGTACGCCTGCATCGGCTGCGCATCTTCACCGGGAAACAACAGCCGCGCCTGATAGCCCGGTTGATTCAACAACGCCGGCAAATCCTCGAACACCTCGCCCACGATCAACTCGGCATTCTTGAGTCCCAACGCAGCCAATCGTGCGGTATTCAATGCATGGTTCACTTCACTCGGATGCTGCAACAGCAACACCCGCGTGCGGCTATCCAGGCTTGGGATCAGTGGGCACAGACAATGGGTTTGCGGACGCAGGCAGCGCGGGCACTGGATTCTGGACATTTTCTTAAGCCTGATTGAGCTGTGCTTTGAGCAAATCACGGAAGGTCTGGATCAGCGGCTCGCGGCTACGGCCACGGCGCACGATCATCGAGAATGGCGCCTGATAACCGAACGTCGCCGGCAGCAGCACGCGCAAATCCCCCTTGTCGGCCCAGGCCTGGGCGTAGTGCTCCGGCAGGTAACCGATGTAGGCGCCGGACAGCACCAGAATCAATTGGGCCTCCATACTTTCCACGGTCGCCGCGCTGTGCTTGAAACCATGACGCGCCAGTTCGGCCTGGCTCCAATAGCCGCGACCGACCATGCGTTGCTGGGTGATGACCTGTTCGGGGATGCGCCGCTCGTTGAACAGCGGATGACGGCTGCTGCAATACAGCCAGTGTTGCTCGCGGTAGAGCGGCATGTAGACCAGACCGCTCATGCGCGTGGAAAAGGCACCGATGGCCAGGTCGAGGCGGTTGTCCTGCACGCCGAGTTGCAGTTCGTATGGGCTCATGACCGAGAGATGCAAGTGCACCGCCGGGTGTTCCTGGCTGTAGGCGCCGATGGCTTCGGCGAATGGCAAGGCCTTGTCGCTGACGGTGGAATCGATCACCCCCAGGTTCAACGTGCCGCGCAATTCGCCTTTGAGGGCGGCGGCGTATTGTTCGAAACCTTCGAGTTCGGCCAACAGACGCAGGGTTTCCTGATGGAACAGCTCGCCCTTGCTGGTCAGGCTGAAACCGCCGCGACCACGATGGCACAGCACCAGGCCGAGGGCCGCTTCGAGCTGGCTCATATAGGTGCTGATGGCCGACGTCGAGAGATTGAGCTCGTGCTGGGCGTTGGCGAACCCCTGATGGCGGACCACGCTGACGAAGATGCGCAATAGTTTCAGGTCGGGTAAAGCGTTGGCCATGGGGGGGGCTCCATTGCAAGGTAGTGCATGTTGCTTTTGTGGCGAGGGAGCTTGCTCCCGCTCGGCTGCGAAGCAGTCGTAAACCCGACTCATGCGGTCTGCCCGATGCAACCGGGCTTAATGGTTTTGGGGCCGCTTCGCAGCCCAGCGGGAGCAAGCTCCCTCGCCACAAGGGTTCGGTGCATGGTGGGGAGTCTATCTTCCCGCCCGCCATTAGTTTAGAAAAATCTGAACTAAGTATTTGCCCGTAGCGATTCTTCCCGGCCACTGCATTTCGCAGAATCGGCCCACAGCGGTGCCCGTCTCTCCCCGAGCGGCTTACCTGCATAAATAAAACAACGACGATGAGGCCTTACCCGTGGACAAGATTCTTCACCAACCACTGGGCGGCAATGAAATGCCGCGCTTCGGCGGCATCGCCACCATGCTGCGACTCCCCCACTTGCCATCCGCTGCCGGCCTAGACGCTGCCTTTATCGGCATCCCGCTGGACATCGGCACATCCCTGCGCCCCGGCACCCGCTTCGGGCCGCGTGAAATCCGCGCTGAATCGGTGATGATCCGTCCGTACAACATGGCCACCGGCGCTGCGCCGTTCGACTCGCTGTCGGTTGCCGATATCGGTGACGTGGCGATCAACACCTTCAACCTGCTGGACGCCGTGCGGATCATCGAAGAGGCCTACGACAATATCCTCGAACACGATGTGATCCCCCTGACGCTGGGCGGCGACCACACCATCACCCTGCCGATCCTGCGTGCCATCCATAAAAAGCACGGCAAGGTCGGCCTGGTGCACATCGACGCTCACGCGGATGTGAACGATCACATGTTCGGCGAGAAAATCGCCCACGGCACCACCTTCCGTCGCGCGGTAGAAGAAGGTCTTCTGGATTGCGACCGCGTAGTGCAAATTGGCCTGCGGGCTCAGGGCTACACCGCTGATGACTTCAACTGGAGCCGCAATCAAGGCTTCCGTGTGGTTCAGGCTGAAGAATGCTGGCACAAATCCCTGGCGCCGCTGATGGCCGAAGTTCGCGCGAAAGTCGGCGACGGTCCGGTGTACCTGAGTTTCGATATCGACGGCATCGATCCGGCCTGGGCACCTGGCACCGGCACCCCGGAAATCGGCGGTCTGACGACCATTCAGGCGATTGAAATCGTGCGCGGTTGCCAAGGCCTCGACCTGGTTGGCTGCGATTTGGTAGAAGTCTCGCCAGCGTACGACACCACCGGCAACACCTCGCTGCTGGGCGCCAACCTTTTGTACGAAATGCTCTGCGTACTGCCAGGCGTGGTCCATCGCTGAGGATCGGTCATGAACGAACGTGATCAGGTACTCAATGCCGCCGCCGAACTGGTGTCGGCCTTTGCCCGAAACGATCGCGAAGCCTACTTCGGCGCATTCAGCATCGACGCCAGCTTCGTGTTCTACACCCTCGAGCAGCCCCTGCTGTCGCGCGATGCCTACCAGGCGTTGTGGGACAGCTGGCGTGCCGAGGACGGCTTCGAGGTGCTGTCGTGCACCTCGAGCAACGCCTTCGTCAGCCTGCAGGGTGACGTGGCGATTTTCATCCATGACGTGGCCACCGAGCTGCGCATGCAAGGGGAGCAACACTTCAGCCAGGAACGCGAGACGATTGTTTTCAAGAAACAGGCGTCTGGCCAAGAACAACAAGGCCTTTGGCTGGCCTGCCATGAACATTTGTCCGCAATGCCGGAAGGGCTGCCACCCCCTTAGCCAAACAGGTGACGCTCACGCACGATGAGCGCGCCTTTATGATCGGAGCAGATCATGAATAACAACAACAAAGACCAAAGCCTTACGCAAATTGAAACCTACGGGGTCGAGCAGATCCCGGACAACGAACGCACCGCAGGCCCGACGGACTTGTTCCGGATGATCTTCGGCGGTTCCAACACCTTCGCCACCGCCGTGCTCGGCAGTTTCCCGGTACTGTTCGGCCTGTCTTTTCAGGCGGGCGTCTGGGCGATTGTGCTGGGCGTGTTGCTGGGCTCGCTGATCCTCGCGCCGATGGGCCTGTTCGGTCCACTCAATGGCACCAACAACGCCGTGTCGTCCGGTGCGCACTTCGGCGTGCACGGGCGGATCGTCGGTTCGTTCCTGTCGCTGTTGACCGCTATCGCCTTCTTCTCGCTCTCGGTATGGAGTTCGGGTGATGCGTTGATCGGTGGTGCGAAACGCCTGATCGGCCTGCCGGAAACCGACCTGACCCTGGGCCTGGCCTACGGTCTGTTCGCGATCCTGGTGCTGACAGTGTGCATCTACGGCTTCCGCTTCCTGCTGTGGGTCAACAAGATCGCCGTGTGGAGCGCCAGCCTGCTGTTTCTGCTGGGCGTCTTCGCCTTCGCCGGTCCTTTCGATGTGAACTACGCCGGCAGCGTCAGCCTCGGTCAACCGGGTGAC
>NZ_JBFTMK010000493.1:0-6963 GCF_056396965.1 Pseudomonas sp. 05N434 | reverse complement strand
AAATAGCCGACGACCTCATTGTTCGGCTTCTTTGAGGTTTGTTATCTAGTGGATTGGGTCAATTTGAGATTTATTACTTGGTGCAGGCGCACCTATCCCGTGACCGGTGGCCCTTGCGGTAAAAGTTTGGCCAGCTGGCGCAGGTTCTGCACTGCGGCGGCCAGCGTGAACTCATCGGTCGCGCCACTCATGCCACGTAGTCGTAAACAATCCACTTTCAAGATGCGCTTGAGGTGGGCAAACAACATTTCAAGATTCTTGCGTTCGTGGCGAGAGCGCATGTACTCCGGTGTCGCTGCAATATGCCGAGCCACATCCCGCTAGGGCAGCGTGTCGCGCTTGGCGAAGATGCTTGCCACTTCCGCCATGTTCTCGGTTCCCCAGGTGCACAGCGGGATGATCGCGTCAGCCAGGCTGCGACCGAGCGGGGTCAGCGTGTAATCCACGCGCGGCGGCACTTCCTTGTAGTCGGTCCGCGCCAGCACGTGATCGGCCTCCAAATCCTTCAATTGCTGGATCAGCACCTTGTCACTGACGCCAGGGATCAAACGCTTGAGTTCGCCATAGCGCTTTGGGCCGTCGCGCAGGAAAAACAGGACCAGCGGTTTCCACTTGCCCGAGATGATGCGCAGCGTGGCGTTGAGCCCGGAGCCGGGGTCGCAGGTTTCAGAAGGTGTGGTCATATTGGGTACTTACCTAAAAGTGCATACTTGTCGTTAGGTTATTAGATCCGCATAGTCGTTCTCAAGCAAGCAGCTCCCTGCTTCCATACAACGCTTAGGAAGGATGTACGACATGACCAGACTGAATGGAAAGACCGCTGTGATCACCGGTGGCGCTACGGGCATCGGCCTCGCCGCTGCAAAACGCTTCATCGAGGAGGGCGCCTTCGTCTTCATCTTTGGCCGCCGGCAGGAAGCGCTTGACGCCGCTGTGGCCGAACTTGGGCCCAATGCCCGCGCGGTGAAGGGCTCGGTCTCCGATGAGGCCGACCTCGACCGACTCTACGCGGCGGTGAAGGCCGAGCGCGGAACCCTCGACATCGTTTTCGCCAATGCCGGGGCGGGAGGCCCGCTTCCGCTCGGCAAGCTCACTGCCGAGCACATTGACGAAACCTTCGAAACCAATGTGAAGGGGACGATCTTCACGGTCCAGAAGGCGCTGCCGCTGATGGGCCAGGGCGGTTCGATCATCCTGACCGGGTCGAGCGCCGGCACCACGGGCGCCCCGGCATTCAGCGTCTACAGCGCGAGCAAGGCGGCAGTGCGCAACCTCGCGCGGACCTGGGCGGAGGACTTGAAGGGCACTGGCATCCGGGTAAACGTGCTGTCGCCCGGGCCGACGGCGACCGAACTCGCGAAGGCCGCGCTAGGCGAGGAGGGCATGAAGGTCTTCGCCTCGATGAATCCGCTCCAGCGCATGGCCGATCCAGCGGAGATCGGAGCGGTGGCTGCCTTTCTCGCGTCGCAGGACAGCAGCTTCATGACCGCCAGCGAGGTCGCCGTCGACGGCGGCCTGGCGCAAATCTGACTCGCCACGCCCGGCCCGCTATTTGGCGCCGCCGGGGGTGGTAAACCTGAGGAGAATATATGAGCTACGCAATCATCGGTTTCGGCAATATCGGCCAGGCCCTGGCCAAGGCGTTTGCCCGCAACGGCATCGAAGTAGCCGTTGCAACCACGCGCGCCCCAGAAAGCTTTGCATCCGTCGCAGCAGCGATCGGACCTCAGATCATTCCCAAAAAACTGGCGGACGCGGTCAAGGCGGACATCGTCTTTCTGGCTGTCCGTTTCGAGTCGCACCCGGATGTCGCTAAGGCGTTGCCGACCTGGAAGGGGAAGACCATCATCGATGTGACCAATGCCTACGGCGTGTCCCCTGAAGAACTGGGAGGAGAGCCATCTTCCAGAGTCGTCGCGCAGGCCTTTACTGGTGGACGACTGGTCAAGGSCTTCAATCATTTGGGCGCTGCCGTCCTTGGCCAGGATCCGGCCGTACAGGGTGGCAGGAGAGTCGTGTTCCTGGCGAGCGACGATGACGGCGCCGCAACGGAAGTGGGTGCGCTTGCAGAAAATCTCGGTTTCTCGCCGATCAAACTGGGTGGGCTTTCGGAAGGTGGACTGCTTGTGCAGGCGCGCGGAAATAGCTGGGGTCAACTGATCTTCAAGGACTTGGTCAAGTTCGGCTGATGAATCGCGATCGTAAATGTTGATGCGGTCCTGGCCACAACTTGGAAAGTCAAAGCCACGAACAGGACGTTTGAGGACCATTTTGTCTTCGCCATCACTGTTCGCAATGGCAAGCTGACGAACATCCGGGAGTACGTCGACACGCAAGCATTGTCGCGGGCCTCGGAAATGGTCGCGAGCCCTCGGACCTGAGTCATCGGAACCGATACCAACTCATTTGCGCGCCGTGACAGGGCGCGTTCGCCGCTTTGTTCATCCCCCGCTCTCAGGAAAGAGGCACCCGCCATTGCGGACCAGCGCCTTCACTTCCTCGCTCACCTGCATGGGGTTTTGACTTAATCGAGCAACTAAGTCCTCGTGGCGCCGCACGTACGACTTCGAATCATGCTTCGCGCTCCAGAGCACAATGTTGATCACGATGGGAATGAGGTCCAGGCCCTTCTCGGTCAACGTGTAAAAGTCCTTGCGTCTGTCGTCGGGGCTGGGCGCCTTCGAGAGAACGCCTTGCTCCTCAAGAAAGGCAAGTCGGGAAGCAAGAACATTGGTCGCGATTCCCTCTTCCGATTTCAGAAACTGGCCATACGTCTTCTTTCCAACAAAAACGATGTCGCGAATGATCAAGAGCGACCACCGGTCGCCGAAAATCTCCACGCCGTAGTTCACCGCGCAATGGGATCGAAAGTCTTCTTTAAGAGTTGTCTTCATGGCTGGATCTTAGCATCGCTTGCATGTCGCAAGTAAAATTCCATAGATCACTTGCTATTTGCAAGTAAAACGACCAGCATGGATCGCACGTTGAATGAGTTCGCCGGATCGCACCAGCAGCCATGGAATGATCAACCCCCATACCTGCAAGGAAACTGCGCATGAGCACTATCAGCATCATCGGCTCAGGTGGCATGGCCGCAGCGATCGGCGGCCTTGCCGCCCAAGCCGGACACACCGTCGAGGTGATGAGTCGTGACGCCATCAAGGCGCGGGCGCTGGCCGAGCAGATCGGAGCCGGCGCGACGACAGGAACGTTCGRCGCCGCGCCGGCCGGGGATATTGTCATTCTGGCGGTTCCCTATTCAGTCGTTCTCGACGTGGTGAAGCAGTACGGCGAAGAGTTGGCAGGCAAGCTTCTTGTCGACATCACCAACCCCGTCGCCCCCGACTTCACAAGCTTTGTGACTCCTGAGAATAGTTTCGGCGCGCAGGAAATCGCCAAAGCAGCCCCAGCCGACGCCGAAGTCATCAAGGCGTTCAACACCCATTTCTCCCACGTCCTGGCTGCCGCTCCTGTCGAGGGCCACCCGTTGGACGTGTTCATCGCTGGAGACGACGCGCAGGCGAAGGCACGCGTCTCGGCATTCATCGAGAGCCTCGGCTTTGGCCCGGTCAGACAGCGCGGCGGAGGCGATCACTGCGCTCGGCGCAAAGGTGCGTCGCGGTGATCTCGATGATCTCGAGGGGCTCAAGGAGGCGGCTGCAGCCGCCGACGGCGTAATCCACGTCGCGCACCGACAAGACCTGCTTCCGGTCGGCGGGATCGACGCTGTTGCCGCAGCGGAGGTCCAGATCATGCTCGCATACGGTGATGCACTGGCTGGAACGGGAAAGCCGCTGGTCGTGTCGGGCAGCATCGGTTCGCCGACTAACGAGGGTTGGCCGGTTCCTGGGCCGCTCCAGAGCCGACCGGCGACCGAGGAAGATCCGGCTCTTTCTCCGGCTGGCGATCAATATAAGGGCTCCCTGCGGGTTCGTAACATCGTGGAGCTGACTGTAATCGGTCTCGCAGAGCGGGGCGTACGGTCTTCGGTCGTGCGCATTTCTGAAATCATGCACAGCTCAACCGACAAGGCCGGTTTCCTTCAGGTCCTCATCGGGCAAGCAAAGGAAAAGGGCGTCGTTGGCTTCCCCGGCGACGGCTCCAACCGGTGGGCGGCAGTGCATGCCCGCGACCTCGCTACCCTGTTCCGCCTGGCGCTGGAGAAGGGGCCCGCTGGCAGATCCTGGCATGCGGTTGCCGAAGGGGCTATCCCGTACCGCGAGATCGCGCAGGCCATTGGCAGCCGTCTGAACCTTCCCGTCGTGCCCATTCCTGCGGACGTAATGATGGGGCCGGGTTTCTTCGGCTTCCTCGCGAACTTGGTGACGCTGGATACCCCGGCGTCGAGCGATATCACGCGCCGGATGCTCGGCTGGACACCAATGCAGCCGGGCCTGTTTGCCGATATGGACAATGGCCATTACTTCCCTGCCGCCTGAGTGAGCTGAGGCTGTTCGCCGGGTCGCAACGAGCCCGGCACAACACGGGATACCAACCGGGGGAAGCCCGTTCAGAGATTGCGGGCAATACCCCAACTCATTTGGAGATTACACATGAGCACTATCAGCATCATCGGTTCAGGAGGCATGGCTGCGGCCATCGCCGGTCGTGCCGTCAAAGCTGGACACACCGTCGAGGTGGTCAGCCGCGACCCCGCCAAGGCGCAGGCGCTGGTCGACAAGCTCGCAGCGGGAGCGACCACAGGAACCTATGGGGCCGCGCCCGCCGGCGACATCGTCATCCTCGCCGTGCCTTACACCGGTGCGGCCTCGGTGGTGGCCGATTACGGGGACGCGCTCGACGGCAAGGTGATCATCGACATCACCAACACGGCCTCGCCGGACCTCACGGGTCTCGTCTCTCCCGCCGGCAGTTCTGGTGCGCAGGAGATCGCCAGGATCGCCCCCGCCAGCGCGCATGTCGTGAAGGCATTCAACACCCTTTTCGGCCACGTCCTTGCCAAGGGAGGCCCCCTCGATGCGTTCATCGCCGCCGACGATCCGCAGACCAAGGCACGCGTCTCGACGTTCATCGAAAGTCTCGGGCTGCGTCCGTTAGATGTTGGTGGCCTGCACATGGCCCAGACGCTCGAGGCGCTCGGCCTGATGATGATCGGCCTGGCGAAAAACGGCGCCGGCACTTGGGACATCGCCTTGAAAGTCGATATCGGCTGAGTCTCCGACACCACGCCCCTCACCGGCAGGTCCACAAGGTATCTGATTAGAACGGACGCGAGCAGATGCGAGAGAAGCGGAGAGATTTTGATGAACACACAAAAGAATGTTCAGGTTGTTAAGGACTTCTTTACTGCAATGGGCCGCAGCGATAGGCGAGGTCTAACGGCGCTGACTTCCGAAGATATTGAATGGATCATTCCGGGCGAGGACTGGCCGCTGGCTGGCACGCATCGCGGGCACGCGGGATTGGAAGATCTGCTTCAGAAGGCTTCCGAAAAGACGGAAACCTCTGTCATGGAGTTCCACGAATACGTGGCGCAGGGTGACCGGGTTCTGGTCGTCGGCTTCGCCAAGGGGAGAATCAAAGCCACGAATAAAACGTGGGAGGACGATTGGGTCTTCGCCATTACCGTGCGAAATGGAAAGCTGACGAACATCCGGGAGTATATCGATACGCAAGCACTGACGCGGGCCTGCGAAATGGACGCGGGCTCCAGGCCCTGACCCATCGAGAAGAACTGTACGCAGCCGGGGAGGGGAGCGGGGAAGACATCGCGAAGTGTGTCTCCTTCTTCTCGGATAAAGGAGAGGATTGCTAAACCAGTTGGCGAATCCCCAAAGACAAAATCAACCCACCGCACAGTCGATCAATTGCTTTTTTCCTCCCTTGGTACCCGGCAGCGATCTTGGATTGCGAAAGAGCGATTGCGACCATTCCATACCAGGTCATTGAAACCACCACGACAACTGCCAGCATCGACAAAAACGTGCCTGGCGAAACGTGGGCGGGGGCTGCGGCTGAAAAGACAGCGGCATAGAAAGCCATGGACTTGGGGTTGCCAATATTGGTAACCACACCCTGAATGAAGGACTGCCGGCAACTGCCGGCGATGGCATCATTTAGCGGGCCAAGCGCATTCTTCCCTGCGTTGATCAGCAGTCGGAATCCGAACCACATCAGGTAGGCGGCGCCCAGAACCTTTACAACAAGCGCAGCCCAAGGGAGCGCAGCAAATACAACCCCGAGACCTGCAATTGCACAGGTGGACCAGAACAAGTTGACCAGTACGATGCCCGCGACCAAAGCCAGAGCTTCTGACCGCGTAGCAGCCACCGCTTTATGGACCACCGCAACGAAATTTGGCCCGGGGATAACGACGCCGGCCAAGTAGACCAAAAAGACTGTCAAAACGGCGGAACCATCGATCATGTGCTTCCTCGCGAGTCCTGTGGACGGTGATCGTCACGGGTGAGATGTACTAAGAGCTAAGGTCGTTTGTGACCTCAACGTCCATCGAAATAAGAGTCTTGCACAGCGTTATCGAGATCAGTGGCTTTTTACACACTTTGGACCACTGGCTGCCAGTCAATTGTGTCCAAAGAATCAGGGACAATTCATAATGCTGTCCATCTCCACTAACACCTCCAAGATCGACACCCATGCCTGAAGAGTTCGAAGTCCCCAGCCCACACGAGCAACACATTGAGCACACCACCCATCATGCGCATGCACAAGGCGACAGCTTTGCCAGCAAGATTGCGGTGATGACAGCCATCATGGCGACCGTCGGCGCTCTGATGAGCTATCAGGCCGGCTCAACGGAGAATGAGGCGGCCATGGACAAAAACAACGCCGCTATCCAGAAAACCGAAGCCGCCAACGAGTGGAATTATTACCAGGCCAAGTCCAGCCGGCAGAACCTGTCGGATCTGGCAAGCCATCTCCCAGGGCTGGACTCCGCCCATTATGTTGCTGAGGCGCGGCGGTACGGGGAACAGAAGGAGG
>NZ_JBFTMK010000492.1:0-3817 GCF_056396965.1 Pseudomonas sp. 05N434 | reverse complement strand
GCTTGTCCCTTGAGCCTGTACATAGAGCAGTCGGCTGTCAGCTATTTCAAGGGTGATCATTTTGTTTGCCCGGAACGGCGCCAGCAGCGATTCATCTGCCCCTGAATTAGTAATCAACGTCCACGGCCCTTTGAGGAACGGTGAACAATGTCATGCCGGTCGCAGACGCTTGGGGTATTGCGGCCGATGTGCCTGCGCCCACTAACGTACTTGGCCGTTATGGATCACCCGAAGAGGACATCGCACCGGTGGTGCTGTTTCTCGCCAGCAAGGATGGGCAATTTTTGACGGGGTATAGCCTGACGCYTGACGGTGGCCAAATCATCGACAGCGCACGCTGATTTTACCGTCCAGTCTGCAACCGATTGCCCCACAAGGAACACAAGACTCGCCTTGGCATGTCTTGTGTTTTTTCAAGCGATGCTCTCCGATGCAACAGGTTCTCGCGAGGCAGCGCGTGCCGCCAGGAAGGCAAGAACTGCCGCCACGCCCAGCAGCGTGGCGCTCAACTCGAAAGTCGCTCGATAGCCGTTCGAGTCAAATACCAGCCCGCCAACGGTTGCGCCGGATGCAATGGCCAGTTGGATGATCGCCACCATTAAGCCGCCTCCGGCTTCAGCATCCTCTGGCAATGTTCTGGCCAGCCATGTCCACCATCCCACCGGCGCCGCGGTCGCAACCAGCCCCCAGAGGCCCAACAAGACGGTGGTGGTAGTCGCAGAGCTGCCGAACGAAACGAGTGCCAGTGCGATCGCCGCCATCAATATCGGGATGACGATGAGGGTGCGATGCAGGCCATTTTTCAAGAATGCTTCAATCAGGAAGGTTCCCGCGAGGCCTGCCAGGCCGAGGACGAGCAACATCAGTGACAGCATGGAAATACTGACGTGCGTGACCGTTTCAAGGAACGGGCGCAGGTAGGTAAATAGCATGAACTGGCCCATGAAAAAGACACTGACCGCCGCCATGCCTAACGCGACCGGTGTGCTTTTCATCAGCCTGAAAACATTTCCAGTGCCTGAACCGCTTTGCGACTTCATCGCAGGAAGGCTCGCCCAAAGCCAGAGACTGGCGATTACCGCGACCGGGATGACGCACAAAAATGCGCCGCGCCATCCGATGAAGGCTCCGAGAAAACTGCCCAGAGGTGCTGCRATCACTGTCGCCAGAGCGTTGCCGCCATTGACGACTGCCATGGCGCGAGCGATCTGGTCGTCAGGCACCAGGCGTATGGCAGTTGCCGCCGACAATGACCAGAAACCACCAATTGCTACGCCGATCAGCGCGCGGCCGGCCATGAACACCCAGTAGTTCGGCGCGAACGCGACCACGGTTCCCGAAACGATCATCAGCAGGGTCAGGGACAACAGCAGTGGCTTGCGGTCGACCCGCGCCGCCACCGAAGCGGTCAGGAGGCTGGCGAATAGCGCAAACAGCCCAGAGACTGAAATGCCCTGGCCCGCTTGCCCTTCGGTGATATGCAGATCGGCGGCAATCGGTGTCAGCAGGCTGACGGGCATGAACTCCGATGCCACCAGGACGAAGGCGGCGAGCGACATGGCGAATACGGCACCCCATGATTGTTCAGGTTTTCGCGGGGCTGAGAGCGTGTGTTGGATCATTGATTGAATCCCGTAATGCGCGAAGCGTCGCGGCCCCGGGAACGAGGCCGCGCGTGAGAACGGATGCCCGGCCAGGGCACTGCTCAGTGCTACTTCAGGTTGCTTTTGAAGAACGTGGTCAACTTGGCGAATGGTATGAGGTCGACCCGGTCGTAAAGATCCACATGGCCGGCATCTGGAATGATGAGCAGTTCTTTAGGTTCTGCCGCGCGTTTGTAGGCATCCTCGCTGAACTCGAGTGAGTGTGCCCAGGCGCCAGCAATGAACAGCAGTGGGCGAGGGGAGATCGTCTCGATGTCGTTGAACGGATAGAAGTTCATGAATTTCACGTTGCTGGTCAGCGTCGGCATGGTGGTTGTCTGTGCCGATGCGCCGGCAGGGGTGACCTCACCACGCGGTGTGCGATAGAAATCGTAGAACTCGTCACCCACGGCGTTGCCGGTCAGCTTCAGTGGTGAGCCGCTGGTATAGCGGACTTCGCCACCCCAGAATTCGGCGTTGCGCTGCTGCGCCGCTTCGCGAATGATTTGGCGGCGTTGTTCGATCGTTACACTGTGCTTGAGGCCATTACGATTGGCGGCGCCCATGTCGTACATGCTGACGGTGGCGATGGCCTTTAGACGCGGATCGATCTTGGCCGCACTGATGGCGAAGCTGCCACTGCCGCAAATACCGATGACGCCGATACGTTCACGATCGACCAATGGGCGAGAGCCGAGAAAGTCCACGGCGGCACTGAAGCCTTCGGCGTAGATATCAGGCGAAACGGCCTGGCGAGGCGTGCCCTCACTTTCACCCCAGAAGGACAAGTCCAGCGACAGTGTGATAAATCCCTGTTCGGCCATTTTTGTGGCGTAGAGGTTTGCACTCTGCTCCTTCACTGCCCCCATTGGATGACCGACAATGATCGCGGCATTCTTCGATTGAGGATTGAGGTTCTTCAGGATGAACAGATTGCCCACCACCTTCATGCCGTATTGATTCTTGAAGGTGACCTTTTCTACCGTCACTTTTTCGCTTTTGTAGAAGTTGTCCGCGCCGTTCGACAAATCGGCTCCCGTTGAAGAAAAAGAGGTAACAAGCAGCCCTAGGGCAAGCAAAATGCCTTTCACTGGATAGTCCTTTTGATGAGTGGTTATTCGCTGGCGCCTTTCGCTTAGCCAGCCAATGTGGCGTTGTCGATCACGAAGCGATACTTGACGTCGCCCTTGAGCATCCGCTCATAGGATTCGTTGATCTGATCGACCCGGACCAACTCGATGTCGGCGACGATGCCGTGCTCGGCGCAGAAATCCAGCATCTCCTGCGTCTCGGGGATACCGCCGATCATCGAGCCGGCAATCGTTCGTCGTTTCATGATCAGGTTGAACACATTGGGCGATGGATGCGGCGAGGCGGGCGCACCGACCAGGGTCAGCGCACCATCGCGCTTGAGTAGAACCAGAAAGGCATCGAGATCGTGGGGGGCTGCGACGGTGTTGAGGATGAAGTCGAAGCTCTTGGCATGCGCGGCCATCTCCTCAGCGTTGCGCGATACCACCACTTCGTCAGCGCCCAACTCCTTCGCCGCTTCGCGCTTGGATTCGGATGTAGTGAACGCCACGACGTGGGCGCCCATCGCGTGGGCCAGCTTGATGCCCATGTGGCCCAGGCCACCAATGCCGACCACGCCGATTTTCTTGCCCGGCCCGGCGTTCCAGTGACGGAGTGGGGAATAGGTGGTGATGCCCGCACACAGCAGTGGTGCGACGGCGGCCAGTTGTTCTTCGGGATGGCGGATACGCAGAACATAACGTTCATGCACCACGATGTTTTGTGAGTAGCCGCCGAGCGTCCAGCCAGGTGCGTCCGGGGTCGGGAAGTTGTAGGTGCCGACCATGCCGTCGCAATAGTTTTCCAGCCCCGTGGCACAGTCTTCACAGTGTTTGCAGCAACCGACACCGACCAGATCGCCGACTTTGAAATCCACAACATGCGCGCCGACCGCCGATACACGACCCACAATTTCGTGCCCCGGTACGCAGGGAAATTGCGTGCCCGCCCACTCGGCGCGCACCTGGTGCAAGTCCGAATGGCAGATGCCGCAAAAGGCAATATCGATCTGAACGTCATGGGTGGCGGGTGTGCGGCGAATGATTTGCAACGGTTCAAGGGGCTTGTCGCCCGCATGAGCACCATAGGCTTGTACAAGCATG
>NZ_JBFTMK010000491.1:0-3820 GCF_056396965.1 Pseudomonas sp. 05N434 | reverse complement strand
TCAACAACGTCATCAGCAAGGTCAGTGAGCGAAACAGGCGCATGCGGCGTCCTTCAAGCAGTGGTCGGAATGAGGCGCTCGAATAGCGCCTCTACAGTATTAAAGCGTTCTTCGGGGCGCTCCATCGGCACGAGGWACTTGAACATCGTGGCGCCTTCGAATTTGTAGCGTTTGGGCTGGCTCTGGATCAGTTTGATCAGTGTCAGCGGGTCGACCGGGGTCTGTGCCGCGAACTCGATCCGACCGCCTTGCGGGCCGCCGTCGACTTTCTTGATGCCCAGCTGTTCGGCTTGCAATTTCAGCGCCGTGATCCGCACCAGGTTCTTGGTCGGTTCCGGCAACAGGCCGAAGCGGTCGATCATCTCCACTTGCAGGTCCTTGAGGCCTTCCTCATCGGTGGCCGAGGCAATGCGTTTGTAGAGAATCAGTCGGGCATGAACGTCCGGCAGGTAGTCTTCAGGAATCAACGCCGGTACACGCAGATTGACTTCCGGACCGCCACCCAGCGGTTGATCGAGGTTCGGCTGTTCGCCCTTGCGGATCGACTTCACCGCACGCTCGAGCATTTCCATGTACAGCGTGAAACCCACGGCCTGGATCTGCCCGCTCTGGCCGTCGCCCAGCAGTTCGCCGGCGCCACGGATTTCCAGGTCGTTGGTGGCGAGCACGAAGCCCGCGCCGAGGTCCTGGGTGTTGGCGATCGCTTCCAGACGCTYTTCCGCGTCGGGAGTGATTTGCTGGCGTGGCGGTGTCAGCAGGTAAGCATACGCCTGGTGGTGACTGCGACCTACCCGGCCACGCAACTGGTGCAACTGGGCCAGGCCGAACTTGTCGGCGCGTTCGATGATGATGGTGTTGGCGCTCGGCACGTCGATGCCGGTCTCGATGATGGTCGAGGCGATCAGCACATTGAAGCGCTTGTGATAGAAGTCGCTCATCACCTGTTCGAGTTCACGTTCGCGCATCTGCCCGTGGCCGATGCCGATCCGCGCTTCCGGCACCAGTTCGGCGAGGTCGGCGGCGCATTTCTCGATGGTCTTCACATCGTTGTGCAGGTAGTAGACCTGGCCGCCACGTAGCAACTCACGCAGCAGGGCCTCTTTGACCGTGCTCTTGTTCTGCTCCATGACGAAGGTACGCACCGACAAGCGACGGGCCGGCGGTGTGGCGATGATCGACAGGTCGCGCATGCCCGACACCGCCATGTTCAGCGTCCTCGGAATCGGCGTTGCGGTCAGTGTCAGGATGTCGACTTCACTGCGCAGTGCCTTGAGCTGTTCTTTCTGACGGACACCGAAACGGTGCTCTTCGTCGATGATCACCAGCCCCAGGTTTTTGATTTTTACGTCATCTTGCAGCAGCTTGTGTGTGCCGATAACGATGTCGATCTTGCCTTCGGCCAGGTCCGCAACTGCGGCGTTCACTTCCTTGGCCGACTTGAAACGGCTCATCACTTCCACCGTCACCGGCCAGTCGGCAAAGCGGTCGCGGAAGCTGTTGTAGTGTTGCTGGGCGAGCAGGGTGGTCGGCACCAGAATCGCCACCTGACGACCGCCGTGCACCGCGATGAACGCCGCGCGCATGGCCACTTCGGTCTTGCCGAAGCCGACGTCGCCGCAGACCAGCCGATCCATCGGTTTCGGCGCGAGCATGTCTTCGCGCACCGCTTCGATGGTGGTTTGCTGGTCCGGGGTTTCTTCGAACGGGAAACCGGCGCTGAAGGTCGCGTAATCGGCTTTCGGGTCGGCGAAGGCATAACCCTCGCGAGCGGCGCGGCGGGCATAGATGTCGAGCAACTCGGCGGCCACGTCGCGCACCTGTTCGGCGGCCTTGCGCTTGGCTTTCTGCCAGGTCTCGGAGCCAAGGCGGTGCAGCGGGGCCAAGGCATCGTCACTGCCGGTGTAGCGGGCGATCAGGTGCAGGTTGGCCACCGGCACGTACAGCTTGGCGCCTTCGGCGTATTCGAGGGTCAGGAACTCGGYGGCCTGGTTGTCGATTTCCAGGATCGTCAGCCCCAGATAGCGGCCGACACCATGATCGATGTGCACCACCGGCGCACCTTCGCGCAGCTCGGTGAGGTTTTTGATCACCGCATCGTTGTTCGCGTCGGCGCGTTTTTCGCGGCGACGGCGCTGCATTACGCGCTGACCGAACAATGGGCTTTCGGCAACCAGGGCCAGCGCTGGGTCGTCCAGCAACAGGCCTTCGTCGAGTGGTGCAATGGTGATCGCCAAGCGCTCTTTGCTGGCGACAAAGTCCGGCCAGCTGTCGACGGTTTTCGGTCGCAGCTTCAAGCGTTCGAGCAATTCCAGCAGCACTTCACGACGGCCCGCGGACTCGGCGGTAAACAGCACGCGGCCGGGGAATTCGTCGAGGAAACTGGCCAGCGCCGCCAACGGCTGAGTGGCCTTGGCTTCGATGGCCAGGTTCGGCAGCGGCTGAGCCGGGAAGCGCTCGCGGCCGACACCGGTTTCGACGTCTTGTTGACTGGCCACCACACGGGGCCAGCTCTTCAGGCGCGCAAAGCAGTCTTCCACCGGCAGGAACAACTCGGCCGGTGGCAGTAAAGGACGGGACGGATCGACGCGGCGCTCTTCATAGCGGTTGCGCACATCGTTCCAGAAATTTTCCGCAGCCTGTTCGATGCCCGGCAGGGAAAACACTTGCGTGTCCTGGGGCAGGTAATCGAACAGAGTGGAGGTTTCCTCGAAGAACAGTGGCAGGTAGTACTCGATGCCCGCCGGCGTAATCCCGCTGCTCAAATCCTGGAAAATCGGGCAGCGACGGAAGTCGACATCGAAGCGCTCGCGAAACCGCGCCTTGAAACGGGTCACGGCTTCTTTCTGCAGCGGGAATTCCTTGGCCGGTAACAGTTTGACCGAGTCGACCTTGTCGATGGAACGCTGGTTTTCCGGGTCGAAAGTGCGCAGGGTTTCGATTTCGTCGTCGAACAGGTCAATGCGATAAGGCAACTTGCTGCCCATCGGGAACAGGTCGATCAGCGAGCCACGCACAGTAAATTCGCCATGCTCGTACACGGTATCGACGTAGCGATAACCGGTGGCCTCAAGCCGGGTGCGCATCTGCTCGACATCGAGTTTCTGGCCGACATCCAGCACCAGGCTGCTGCCGAGCAGGAATTTGGTCGGCGCCAGACGGTGCAGGGCAGTGGTGATCGGCAYCACCAGAACGCCATGCGCCAGCTCCGGCAACCGATACAGGCTGGCGATACGCTGCGAGATGATGTCCTGGTGTGGCGAGAACAGGTCGTAGGGCAGGGTTTCCCAGTCGGGGAAGTGCAGAACAGGCAAATCCGGGGCGAAGAAACTCAGCTCCTGTTCCAGCCGTTCGGCACTCTGGCTGTCGGCGGTCAGTAGCAAGGTAAAGCGCTTGGCAGCGCTGGCGGCCTCGGCGATGGCCAGGCTCAGGGCGGCACCGGGCAGGTTGCCCCAGTGCTGTTTACCTGCCGCGGCAGGGAGAAGCGGTAGACGCAGAACGGGCACGGAAGGTTGAGCTCCAAGCGTTGCGACAAAGTCGGTAATTGTAACGGTCTCGGGTGCCGGCTGTCAGTTGCAGACTGTGTCTATATACACAGGGTGAGCAAAATGTAGTGGTAATGACAAAAACTGGCGATTTAATACTGGAAATGTAGTGCCAAAACCGCTCGGTGTTACGGATGGTTACGGACACTGTGGCGTGATCGTCGAAAAATTGACTGTGCTGAAAGCCCCGTATTTACTGGGCTGGCGCGGGACGTGATTTTTTTGAACGGAATTTTGTTACCGCTCGTGCGACAGGCGCGCATTGCTACGGGAGGCAC
>NZ_JBFTMK010000490.1:0-6393 GCF_056396965.1 Pseudomonas sp. 05N434 | reverse complement strand
CTGCTAGGTAGAAGACCATGGCACGACTAAAAGAGATTTACCGGAAGGAAATCGCACCGAAACTTAAGGAAGAACTTAAGCTTTCGAACGTGATGGAAGTTCCGCGCGTTACCAAAATCACCCTGAACATGGGTCTGGGCGAAGCGATCGGCGACAAAAAAGTCATCGAGCACGCTGTTGCTGACCTGGAAAAGATCACCGGCCAGAAAGTCGTTGTGACCTACGCTCGGAAATCCATCGCTGGCTTTAAAGTCCGTGAAGGTTGGCCGATCGGCGTCAAAGTGACCCTGCGCCGTGAGCGTATGTACGAGTTCCTGGATCGTCTGCTGTCGATCTCCCTGCCTCGGGTTCGCGACTTCCGCGGCCTGAATGCCAAGTCCTTCGATGGTCGTGGTAACTACAGCATGGGCGTTAAAGAGCAGATCATCTTCCCGGAAATCGACTACGACAAGATCGATGCTCTCCGCGGTCTGGACATTACCCTGACCACCACTGCCAAGAACGATGATGAAGGTCGCGCCCTGTTGCGTGCTTTCAAATTCCCGTTCCGCAACTGATTGGAGTAGGAAAATGGCCAAGATGAGCATGAAAAACCGCGAGCTGAAGCGTCAGCTCACGGTTGCCAAGTACGCCAAAAAGCGTGCAGCACTGAAAGCTATCATCGTTGATCTGAACGCAAGTCCAGAAGCGCGTTGGGAAGCTACAGTAGCCCTGCAGAAGCAGCCACGTGACGCAAGCGCTTCGCGCATGCGTAACCGCTGCCGCCTGACCGGTCGTCCACACGGCGTTTACCGCAAGTTCGGCCTTGGCCGTAACAAACTGCGTGAAGCTGCAATGCGTGGTGACGTACCTGGTCTGGTTAAAGCCAGCTGGTAAGCACTGTCGAAGTCTCGGTGTTCGGGGTCGCAAGATCCTGACCATCGGTGACCTTGAACTTGAATCAAGCCCCTATTGGGGCTTGATTCATTTGTGGGGTGTGTCTAGAATACCCGGCTCGCCTGAGCCCGTGTTTTTTTGCGCGGATGTACTCGGCGACACGTAGTAGCCGCAAGGCTAATTTTTTGTGTATTAGGAGCGTCTAGCCCATGAGTATGCAGGACCCGTTAGCGGACATGCTAACTCGAATCCGTAATGCCCAGATGGCTGAAAAGTCCGTCGTAAGCATGCCATCTTCTACTTTGAAGGTAGCTGTTGCCAAAGTCCTGAAGGACGAAGGTTACATTGCGGGTTATCAGATCAGCAGCGAAATCAAGCCACTGCTGTCCATCGAGCTGAAGTACTTCGAAGGCCGTCCGGTCATCGAGGAAGTGAAGCGCGTTAGCCGTCCAGGCCTGCGTCAGTACAAGTCCGTCGATGATCTGCCAAAAGTTCGTGGCGGTCTCGGTGTGTCTATCGTCTCCACCAACAAAGGTGTGATGACGGATCGTGCTGCGCGCGCTGCCGGTGTCGGCGGCGAAGTTCTTTGCACTGTGTTCTAAGGGGGGATAAGCATGTCACGCGTCGCTAAGAACCCCGTTAAGCTGCCAGCCGGTGTCGAAGTCAAATTCGCAGGCCAACAGCTTTCGGTGAAGGGTGCCAAGGGCACTCTCGAACTGAACATCCATTCGTCCGTTGAGATCGTTGAAGAAGCTGGTGAGCTGCGTTTCGCTGCTCGCAATGGCGATCAACAAACTCGCGCAATGGCTGGTACCACTCGTGCGTTGGTAAACAACATGGTCCAAGGCGTAAGCCAAGGCTTCGAGCGTAAGCTCCAGCTGGTCGGTGTTGGTTACAAAGCGCAAGCAAAAGGCACAGTGCTGAACCTGGCTCTTGGCTTCTCGCACCCAGTGGATTATGAACTGCCGGAAGGCATCACCGCTGAGACTCCTAGCCAGACCGATATCCTGATCAAGGGCATCGACAAGCAGCTGGTAGGTCAAGTGGCCGCCGAGATCCGCGACTTCCGTCCACCAGAGCCGTACAAAGGCAAAGGTGTGCGCTACGCGGACGAAGTCGTCCGTCGTAAAGAAGCCAAGAAGAAGTAGGGCATAGCAAATGACCGACAAAAAAGTTACTCGACTGCGTCGCGCTCGCAAAGCACGCCTGAAAATGCACGAACTCGAAGTCGTGCGTCTCTGCGTGTTCCGCTCGTCGCAGCACATCTACGCCCAGGTCATTTCGGCCGACGGCAACAAAGTCCTGGCAAGTGCCTCGACTTTGGATAAAGAACTGCGTGATGGTGCCACCGGCAACATCGACGCGGCCACTAAGGTTGGCCAGCTGGTCGCTACGCGTGCTAAAGCCGCTGGCGTCTCGCAGGTGGCTTTCGACCGCTCTGGCTTCAAGTACCACGGCCGCGTCAAGGCGCTGGCTGATGCTGCTCGTGAAGCTGGGCTGGAGTTCTAAGTTATGTCAAATAACGACCAAAAGCGCGACGAAGGCTACATCGAGAAGCTGGTTCAAGTTAACCGCGTAGCCAAAACCGTTAAAGGCGGCCGTATCTTCACTTTCACCGCGTTGACCGTGGTTGGTGATGGTAAAGGGCGCGTTGGCTTCGGCCGTGGCAAGTCGCGTGAAGTGCCTGCTGCGATCCAGAAGGCAATGGAAGCTGCTCGCCGCAACATGATCCAGGTTGATCTGAACGGCACCACTCTGCAGTACGCAATGAAGTCCGCCCACGGCGCTTCGAAGGTGTACATGCAGCCTGCTTCTGAAGGTACCGGTATCATCGCTGGTGGCGCTATGCGTGCTGTCCTCGAAGTTGCTGGCGTTCAGAACGTTCTGGCCAAGTGCTACGGCTCGACTAACCCGGTAAACGTGGTTCACGCCACTTTCAAGGGTTTGAAAGCAATGCAGTCTCCTGAATCCATTGCCGCCAAGCGTGGCAAAAGCGTCAAGGAGATCTTCTGATCATGGCTACCGTTAAAGTTACGCTGATCAAAAGCATGACCGGCCGCATCCCTAACCACAAACTGTGCGTTAAGGGTCTGGGTCTGCGTCGCATCGGTCACACTGTAGAAGTCCAGGATACTCCCGAGAATCGCGGGATGATCAACAAGGCTTACTACATGCTGCGTGTCGAGGGTTAATCRATGAAACTCAATGATCTGAGTCCAGCGCCGGGTTCCCGTCGCGAAAAGCATCGTCCGGGCCGTGGTATCGGTAGCGGTTTGGGTAAGACTGGTGGCCGTGGCCACAAAGGTCAAACCTCCCGCTCCGGTGGCACCATTGCTCCAGGCTTTGAAGGCGGTCAACAGCCGCTGCATCGTCGCCTGCCGAAGTTTGGTTTCGTTTCCCTGAAAGCCATGGACCGCGCAGAAGTGCGTCTGTCCGAGCTGGCTAAAGTGGAAGGCGACATCGTCACCGTGCAGTCCCTGAAAGATGCCAACGTGATCAACGTCAACGTTCAGCGTGTGAAAATCATGCTGTCCGGCGAAGTTACTCGCGCTGTCACCATCGGAAAGGGAATCGGCGCCACCAAAGGTGCGCGTGCGGCTATCGAAGCAGCTGGCGGCAAGTTCGAGGAATAAATGGCTAAGCAAGGTGCTCTCTCTGCGCTCGGCAAAGGCGGTATGTCTGAACTCTGGGCTCGTCTGCGTTTTCTGTTCCTGGCGATTATCGTCTACCGAATAGGCGCACACATCCCGGTTCCAGGTATCAACCCGGACCGACTCGCGGACCTGTTTCGACAGAATGAGGGGACCATTCTTAGCTTGTTCAACATGTTTTCCGGCGGCGCGCTGGAGCGGATGAGTATCTTTGGAAGGTGAAGCTGGCCGTCGCAAGATCAGCCAGTACACCCGCTACGGCACTGTCGTCCTCGCTCTCGTCCAGGCTATTGGCATGTCCATTGGTCTGGCGGGGCAGGGCGTTGCGTTCACTGGTGACTTTGGCTTCCATTTCGTCGCGGTATCCACTTTTGTGGCTGGTGCGATGTTCATGATGTGGCTGGGTGAGCAGATTACTGAGCGTGGTGTTGGCAACGGTATCTCGATGTTGATTTTTTCGGGTATCGTCGCCGGTCTTCCGAGAGCGATCGGGCAGTCTTTCGAGTCTGCACGTCAGGGTGATATCAACATCTTCGCCCTGGTTGCCATCGGTTTGCTGGCAGTAGCGATTATCGGTTTCGTGGTGTTCATTGAGCGTGGCCAGCGTCGTATTGCTGTTCACTACGCCAAGCGTCAGCAGGGCCGTAAGGTCTTCGCTGCGCAGACCAGCCACTTGCCGCTGAAGGTGAACATGGCCGGTGTTATTCCGGCTATTTTCGCGAGCAGCATTTTGCTGTTCCCGGCTTCGTTGGGTGCCTGGTTCGGTCAGTCTGAAGGTATGGGCTGGTTGCAGGACATCTCGCAGTCGATCGCTCCTGGTCAGCCGTTGAATATTCTGCTGTTTAGTGCAGGGATTATTTTCTTCTGCTTCTTCTATACGGCGTTGATGTTCAATCCGAAAGACGTAGCGGAAAACCTGAAGAAGTCCGGTGCCTTTATTCCGGGCATCCGTCCAGGTGAGCAGTCTGCGCGCTACATTGATGGCGTTCTGACTCGCTTGACCATGTTCGGTGCTCTTTACATGACGGCCGTCTGCCTGTTGCCCCAGTTCCTGGTGGTTGCAGCAAACGTACCGTTCTACCTTGGCGGGACCTCGTTGCTGATCGTGGTCGTGGTTGTGATGGACTTCATGTCCCAAGTACAATCGCACCTCGTTTCGCACCAGTACGAATCCCTGATGAAGAAAGCCAACCTGAAGGGTTACGGCAGCGGCATGTTGCGCTGAGTACCCATAAGGTTCGAGGAGTTGGTGATGAAAGTTCGTGCATCGGTGAAAAAGCTGTGCCGTAACTGCAAGATTATTCGCCGCGAAGGTGTTGTTCGAGTAATTTGCAGCGCGGAACCGCGTCACAAACAGCGCCAAGGCTGAGTGTGATTGTGCTTCAAGCCCGGCAGCTAGTGCGCTGCCGGGTTGATTATTTGTTATTACAGCGATATTATCTCGCGCCCTATTTCTTGGCTTCCGGGGCGTAGGTAGCTGTCAATTGGAGTCCCACTGAATGGCCCGTATTGCAGGCGTTAACATTCCAGATAACAAGCATACTGTTATCTCGCTGACCTACATCTATGGTGTTGGTCGCACTACTGCACAGAAAATTTGTGCAGTGACTGGGGTAAACCCAGCGGCAAAGATCAAAGATCTGAGCGACGAGCAGATTGAACAGCTGCGTGGCGAAGTGGCGAAGTTCACCACTGAAGGTGACCTGCGTCGCGAAATCAACATGAAAATCAAGCGTTTGATGGACCTCGGTTGCTATCGCGGTCTGCGTCATCGTCGTGGTCTGCCAGTACGCGGTCAGCGTACCAAGACCAACGCGCGTACCCGTAAAGGTCCGCGTAAGCCGATCCGCAAGTAATCGCCCCAGCGAATCGACAGGAAATTAATCATGGCAAAACCTGCTGCTCGTCCTCGTAAAAAAGTTAAAAAGACAGTGGTTGATGGCATCGCCCACATCCATGCTTCTTTTAACAACACCATCGTGACCATCACCGACCGTCAAGGTAACGCTCTTGGTATCCACGGCCAACGCCGCGGTCGCCAGTCCGACTACGGCACCCAACTGCGTGAAAAGCAGAAGGTCCGTCGTATCTACGGCGTTCTCGAGCGTCAATTCAGCGGCTACTACAAAGAAGCTGCTGGCAAGAAAGGCGCAACTGGCGAAAACCTGTTGCAACTGCTCGAATGCCGTCTGGACAACGTTGTATACCGTATGGGTTTTGGCTCTACTCGTGCCGAATCCCGTCAGCTGGTATCGCACAAGTCGATCAGCGTTAACGGTCAGACCGTAAACGTTCCGTCCTACCAGGTTCGTGCTGGTGACGTGGTCGCAGTTCGCGAGAAAGCAAAGAACCAACTTCGCATTGTCCAAGCTCTCGATCTGTGTGCCCAACGTGGCCGCGTAGAATGGGTAGAAGTAGACACTGAGAAGAAGTCGGGCGTTTTCAAGAACGTTCCTGCTCGCAGTGATCTGTCCGCCGACATCAACGAAAGCCTGATTGTCGAGCTCTACTCCAAGTAAGGGCTAGAAAATAGGTGCATCCATGCAGATTTCGGTAAATGAGTTCCTGACACCCCGCCATATTGATGTGCAGGTTGTCAGTCCAACCCGCGCCAAGATCACACTCGAGCCTCTCGAGCGTGGTTTCGGCCACACCCTGGGCAACGCGCTGCGCCGCATCCTGTTGTCCTCAATGCCCGGCTGTGCAGTAGTCGAGGCCGAGATTGACGGTGTGCTCCACGAGTACAGCGCCATCGAAGGTGTACAGGAAGACGTAATTGAAATCCTGTTGAACCTTAAAGGTCTGGCTATCAAGCTGCACGGTCGAGACGAAGTTACGCTGACCTTGTCGAAGAAGGGTTCGGGGG
>NZ_JBFTMK010000489.1:0-3830 GCF_056396965.1 Pseudomonas sp. 05N434 | reverse complement strand
ATAAGCACCAATGTAAAGCCCTTGCAGCGGTTTTGGGAAGAGCTGATTAGCCGAGCAATTCAGCTAATAATTTGCCATGACGCTGCTGCTGACGCTTCTGATGCAGCTGATTGGCGCGGAAAATCGCCTTCAGATCGTCCAGTGCGTGGGCGAAATTGTCGTTGATGATCAGGTAATCGTAGTCGACGTAATGGCTCATCTCGCTGACGGCTTCGCGCATCCGGCCTTCGATGATCTCGTCACTGTCCTGGCCGCGATTGGTCAGGCGTTGGTGCAGGGCCTCCAGGGACGGCGGCAGAATGAAGATCGAACGGGCCTGGGGCATCAACTTGCGCACTTGCTCTGCACCCTGCCAGTCAATTTCCAGAATCAGGTCGTGACCTTCATCCAGGGTCTGCTGCAGGTGGCTTTGCGAAGTGCCATAGAGATTGCCGAACACTTCGGCGCGCTCGAGGAAATCTCCGTGCTCGATCATCTTCACGAACTCGCTGCGTTCGACGAAGTGATAGTTCACGCCGTTCACTTCACCAGGGCGCATGGCGCGGGTGGTGTGGGAGACCGAGACGCGGATCTCCTGATCAGCGTCGGTCAGGGCTTTGACCAGGCTGCTCTTGCCCGCACCAGAAGGTGCGGAAATGATGTACAGGGTGCCGGTACTGTGGGTCATGTCAGGTTTGCCTTACTCAATATTCTGTACTTGTTCGCGCATCTGCTCGATCAACACCTTGAGGTTGACCGCCGCTTGGGTGCTGCGCGGGTCGAAGGCTTTGGAGCCCAGTGTGTTGGCTTCGCGGTTGAGCTCCTGCATCAGGAAATCCAGGCGTCGACCGGCAGCGCCGCCGGATTTGAGCACCCGGCGAACTTCGATGATGTGAGTGCTCAGGCGATCCAGTTCTTCGGCGACGTCGCTCTTTTGCGCGAGCATGACCATTTCCTGCTCCAGGCGCTGCGGGTCGAGGTCGGCCTTCATGTCGGTGAAGCGGTCGAGGACTTTCTGACGCTGCGTGGCGAGCATCTGCGGGACCAGCTCACGCAGGATCACCACATCTTCTTCAATGGACGTCAGGCGTTCGTTGATCAACCGCGCCAGCTCCGCGCCTTCGCGCTCGCGGCCGGCCTTGAGTTCTTTCAGGCCTTGGTTGAACAGCGCCATTGCTTCGGCATTCAGCGCTTGCGGGTCGGCGGCGTCGGCCACCAGCACGCCGGGCCAGGCCAGGACTTCCAGCGGGTTCAGCGCGGCAGGGTTCTTGATCAGGCTGGCGACGGTCTCGGCGGCAGCGACCAATTGCGCGGCGCGCTCGCGGTCCACTTGCAGCGGTTTGCCAGTGCTTTCTTCGGTGAAACGCAGGGTGCATTCGAGCTTGCCCCGGGAAATTCCCTGGCGCAGGGCTTCGCGGACGGCGCCCTCGAGGTCGCGGAAAGATTCYGGCAGGCGCAGRTGSGGTTCCAGGTAGCGGCTGTTGACCGAGCGCAGCTCCCAGCTCAGGGTGCCCTGGACGCCGGCTTTCTCGACGCGGGCGAAGGCGGTCATGCTGTGCACCATGGAGGTACCTCGCAATGCAGGTCGGCGCGTAACCCATGGTTCGCGGACCCGCTATCTGTGAATTAAAGCCGACAGGCAGCAAAGGCGCAGGATTGTAGCGCAGTGGGGCGGATGCGCCCAATCACACGCTGTGACAATGGGCTGCAGGCCGTCGGCTACGCTCTATTCAGAGCCTTCAATCGTCGGGTGATTTTTTTAGAAGTGCCCACTCGCGGCCCACGGCTCTATAATGCTCGGCAGTTTTCCGTCCCCCGTACAGGTAATCCCTATGAAACGTCCAAGTGGTCGCGCTGCCGATCAGCTCCGCTCGATCCGCATTACCCGCAACTACACCAAACACGCCGAGGGATCTGTACTGGTCGAGTTCGGTGATACCAAGGTCATCTGCACCGTCAGCGTCGAGAACGGCGTGCCGCGTTTCCTCAAGGGGCAGGGCCAGGGCTGGTTGACCGCTGAATACGGCATGCTGCCGCGCGCCACTGGCGAGCGTAACCAGCGTGAGGCGAGCCGCGGCAAGCAAGGTGGCCGCACTCTGGAAATCCAGCGGCTGATTGGTCGTTCCCTGCGCGCTGCGCTGGACATGTCCAAGCTGGGCGACGTCACCTTGTACGTCGACTGCGACGTGATCCAGGCTGATGGCGGCACCCGCACCGCGTCCATCACCGGCGCCATGGTTGCACTGGTCGATGCCTTGAAAGTGATCAAGAAGCGCGGCGGCCTCAAAGGTGGCGACCCGCTCAAGCAAATGATCGCTGCCGTTTCGGTAGGCATGTATCAGGGCGAACCTGTGCTTGACCTCGACTACCTGGAAGACTCGGCTGCCGAGACTGACCTCAACGTGGTGATGACCAGCACTGGTGGTTTCATCGAAGTCCAGGGCACTGCCGAAGGCGCACCGTTCCAGCCAGAAGAGCTGAACGCGATGCTGGCACTGGCGAAGAAAGGCATGATCGAGATTTTCGAACTGCAGAAGGCTGCACTGGCTGACTGATTGTTTTGATGTCCGGCAAAGGAGAGCGCCATGAGTGATGAACAGCAGTTGCTTCCCACCCCGAGCTCCGAGGCTCGCCAGTGGGCGATGTTTTGTCACCTCTCGGCGTTTCTCGGTGTCTGGTTTCCGTTCGGTCACCTGATCGGGCCGCTGATACTCTGGCAGTGGAAGCGTGAAGCCGACCCGTTCATCGATGCCCAAGGCAAAGAAGCGCTGAACTTTCAGATTACCGTGGCCCTGGTCTCGGGCATCTGTTACGTGCTGATGCTGGTGTTGATCGGTTTTGCGCTGCTGCCGCTGGTCCTGATCGGGGCGATGGTGCTGTGCATCATTGCCGGGCTCAAGGCCAATGACGGGGTGCCTTACCGCTATCCCTTCACCTGGCGGTTGATCAAATAACAGGCAGTAAAATCAGCACGCACAAAAAAGCCGACAGCAATGTCGGCTTTTTTGCATCTGCGAAAAGACGCTTAGATCGTCAGCGTCCAGTCGTAGTCCACGATCAACGGTGCGTGCTGCGAGAACCGTGGCTGACGTGGCAGGCGTGCGCTGCGTACGAAGCGGCGCAGGCCAGGGGTCAGCAACTGGTAGTCGAAACGCCAGCCCAGGTTGAGCATCTCGGCCTGTTCGTTGTCCGGCCACCAGCTGTACTGGTCGCCTTCGCGGCTGACTTCCCGCAGGGCGTCGACATAACCCATGTTGCCGACAATCTCGTCCATCCAGGCACGCTCAGGCGCCAGGAAGCCCGGGGATTGCTGGCTGTCGCGCCAGTTCTTGATATCCAGCTTCTGTTGCGCCACGTACAGCGAGCCACAATAAATGTACTCGCGACGTTTGCGTCGCTGTTTATCCAGATAACGGGCGAAGTCGTCCATTAGCTTGAACTTCTGGTTCAAGTCTTCATCGCCATTCTGCCCCGAAGGGAGCAGCAAGGTCGCGATGCTGACCTTGTCGAAATCGGCTTGCAGGTAGCGCCCGTAGCGGTCGGCCGTCTCGAAGCCGAGACCGCTGATGACAGCCTTCGGTTGCAACCGCGAGTACAAAGCCACGCCACCTTGGGCGGGAACTTCGGCTTCGCAGGCATAAAGGAAGTAGCCATCCAGTTGGAAGGCTGGATCGTCCAGTTCAAAGGCGGAGGCGCGGGTGTCCTGCAGGCAGATGACGTCGGCATTCTGTGCTTGCAGCCAACTGAGCAAACCACGCTCGACTGCAGCCTGAATACCATTGACGTTCACACTGATGATCCGCATAAGTGGCCCCAAAAATCGCGTGCGGGTATGATACACGGCGTCTACC
>NZ_JBFTMK010000488.1:0-3835 GCF_056396965.1 Pseudomonas sp. 05N434 | reverse complement strand
CTTTCCGGCAGGCGCATGCCTCGCTCATGCAGGAACTTGTTGGTGGGTGCAATCTTGCCGCGAGCAATGCCGGTCAAGTCGCTGACCACACACTCGACCTCGGTAATCTTGTGATCTTTCAGCCACGTGAACAGCTGATCGAAAGGGACATTCATAAAGACCTCATTGTTGGTTTGAATTACGCCGGGGAAGGCGCCTTCATCCACCGGACACTTCCCCTGTGGCGCGTTGACGACTATCTTGGGTGAGCCGTGGCGTTCCATCTATCCACTTTAAGCCGCACCAAAACGCACCAAACGAGTGCGTAAGGTCACCCCATGACAGCGTGCAATCCGTTACAGGTTCAAGCCTTCAACACCGCCGACGTGGCCGAGCAGATCCGCGCCACACCGGGTTGGGTTCAGCACTATCAGCAGATGTCGCCGGGGCATTTCGCCGGGCGGGTGCGCTATCTGGACTTGCAAGGCGTGGAGATTTACGAAGAGCAGATGAACACCCGGGTCGAGCAGAATTTCAGCGCCCCCGAAGGTTCACTGGCGTTCTGTTTCGATCGCAACGACAACTCGCTGTACATGTTGAACGGCGAGAGCCGCAACATCTGGATCACCCCGGAGAACTACCAGGAAATCGCCGTGGTGTTCGGACCGCAATTCGTTCAACGGCATGGCCTGGACGTGGCGCGGCTCGAAGGCTTGTTCATGTCGCCGCTCAATTGCGGGCAGAACGCGCTGTTCAGCCGCTGGTTGAGCGGCACCTTGACGCGACTGGAGCAGACGCTGGATCCGCCGAGCAAAGAGGCATTGACCCAGCAGTTGCTGGAGGACTGTTTGTTCATCCTCGATAACGCTTGTGTGTGCCTGGATCGCGCAGGCTTGCAGCGTCGGGCCGAAGAGCGAACGATCATGAAGCGCGTCGCCGAATGGGCCGCCGATACCCCGGAAGAAACCCTCAACTTGCTGGAACTGTCCCAGGTGGCCGGGGTTTCGTTGCGTCAGTTGCAGCACGCGTTCAAGGCGTACACCGGGATGACGCCCTCGCATTGGTTGCGTTTGCGCCGGCTCAACAGTGCGCGCCGTGAGTTGCTCAGCCCAACGGCCAGCGACACGACAGTCGCGCAAGTGGCGATGCACTGGTCGTTCTGGCATTTGGGGCGGTTTTCCAGCAGTTATCGAGCGTTGTTCCAGGAGCTTCCCAGCCAGACGCTCGCCCGCCAACACAGTGGACCTTGTCGGAGGTCATCATGAGTCGGTTATCGTCTTTCAGTCTGTGTGTCGTAGTGTCGATGGCCTGTACGCAGGTCCAGGCCGAAACGGTTGTGCCGTTGAAAGGGCAGAGTTCGCAACAAACCCAGCTGGACATCAACGATTGCCGCAACGTCGCGGCGAGTCAGAGTTCCTCAACACCACCACCCTCGGGCGGGCGCTTGCGCGGTGCTGCGGTGGGTGCTGCTGCCGGGGCGGTGGGCGCTGAGGTCCGGGGGCGTCAGCATGACGAGTTTTACGAGGGGGTCGACGACGATGTGAAACAGGAATATCGGCAGAACCGGGCCGGGCAAACCGCAGCGGCGGGCGCAGTGGTTGGTGGCGCGCGCCAGCGTCAGGAGCGTCGGGCGCAGCAAAAGACCAACGCGTCGACCAGTTCAACCGCCTATACCAGCTGCCTGCAAGGGCGGGGTTATCAGGTAACGCCCTGAGCACCGGGCGTTCTCTGCCGCTGTTCAATCAGGTGAACCATCAGGTCGGCATAGAGCGTGAGGGCGATAAACAACCCCATGCGCACGGCGAAGGCGGTATAGACGTCTTTGCCGGCAAGACTGTCCTGCACCGACTGGCCCAGCAGGATGATCAGCGTGATCAGGCTGTTGAGCCAGAACCCCGGGGTTTGTCGAGTCGGACTCAGGGCATAGAGCTTGCGCGCCAACAGCAAGCCGAACAGCAGCATCCACAGAAAGAACATCCACAAGTGCACGAACAGGCTGAGCGCGCACCAGAACACAATGGCCAACAGCCCGCCCATCAAGGTCGAGCCGAGCAGTTCGCGACTGGCGTTGCGCGTCGTTACCGTTGAACTCTGCTGGCCCAGACTGACCGCTTTCAAAATGATCGGCAGATAACTGGCCGGGTCGATCAGCGCCAACAAGAACGCTGGGATCACGATCAGGGTGGCACGCAGCGCTATCCTTGGCACTTCTTGCGCCGGCATAGCGCTGGCGGCAGCTGGCAAGGGTGCATTGGCCGGGTCKGGAAACAGCCAGTGACTGATCGCGACGACGATGACGGCGAGGAGCAAGGCCTTGACCAGGGCACCGATGACCATTATCGCCAGATCGAACTCGGCAACGCCGGCCGAGGAAATCATCGTCAGGCCGATGATCAGAAAGGTCACGACCAAGGTGTTGCCGCCGCGCAGCCCGAAACCAAAGGCCAGGAACAGACCGACACCGATCAGCAGCACGCCGCTGAGGGGGTAATAACGCAGGACCGGGATCAGTAACAGCCCGATGCCGGTGGTCAGCATCGCAACCACTGCCAGCATCACGCCTGCCTTGAATGGCAGGGGTTTGTTAAGCGTGGCCAACAGCAACACGCAAAGCACCGGCGCAATAAACGGAATCGGCAGTGCCRGGCCGAAGCTGATGGYCAGGCACAGCGCCGTGCCGACGGCCAGACGCGGCGCCCGTTGGAATCCGGGCGGGCGATCAGTAGGCATAAGACAACCAACTCATCAGCCAGAAAAACAGGCGTCCCAAGGGATTCAGCGGATTATTCTGCGCAGGAAAGGCCATGACTTCGGCCTGGCCCCCGGCACGAATGGCGCGACTGTCACGCAGCACCTGCATCGCCTCGTCAGAAAATTCGATGATCACCGGGAAGCGTTGGGCCGGACGCAACCAGTCGCGACTGTTTTGCACACTGGGCAAGGTGCCCGGCGCCGGCGTCTGCCCCACGCTGACGCCGTAGCCAACGCTGCGCACCCGCCCCTCGAAGACCTCGCCCGGCAGCGCGTCCAGCACGATCGCCACCGGAGTTCCAGGCTTGACCCGCCCCAGGTTGTTCTCGGTCATGTCCGCACTGATCCACACATCGTGGATGGCAATCAAGGTCATGACCGGCGTGCCGACCGAGGCGAATTGCCCGACGTCGGTGCGCAGGTCAGTTATCAAACCCGCCGAGCGCGCGCGGACTTGGGTGTTGGCCATGTCGAGTTCGGCTTTTGATAACGCCGTGGCGGCGCTGCGTAACAGCGCGTTGTCTTCCTCGCTGCCGCCTTCCTGTTCCCGTGCTCGCTGGACTTCAGCACGGGCCGCGGCGACTTGGCTGACGGCCTGCTCACGGCTGGCCCGCGAAGCTTCCAGCAGGCGCACGGAAATGGTTCCGCGGTCTTGGCGGTACAGGCTTTCAAGGCGTTCGTTATCCTGCCGGGCCTTGAGTTCATTGGCCTGGGCCGCCCGCAACGAGGCTTGCGCGGAGGCAATGCCGGCAGTGCTGGCACCGATCTGCCGGCGGGTAGACTCAAGATCTGCGCGTGCGCGGTCGGCGGCTATCTGATAGGGCTGCTGATCGACTTCGAACAGCACATCGCCTGCCTTGACGTCCTGGTTGTTGCGCACATTCACGCGGATCACCTGACCGGCCACTTCAGCCGCCACCGGAATCACGAAGGCACCGACCCGAGCCTGTTGCGTATACGGCGTGAAACGGTCAGCCAACAGATACCAGGCCAGGCTCAGGACGATCAGCAGYAGCACCCATTTGATGCCTTTTTTTGCCGGATCGGCAGCCGGTTCGGGCGCCTTGGAAGAGGGCGCTTCAGTGGCGGGCGGTGAGGGCTCACT
>NZ_JBFTMK010000487.1:0-7308 GCF_056396965.1 Pseudomonas sp. 05N434 | reverse complement strand
GTGTTCCAGCTATTCGCATTTTGTGTTCCAGCCTCATAAGCCCCGAATTTAAAGGCTTTCAGGAGTGTTGGAACACATGGAACACGCGGAACACACGCTTTTTGAGTGATTAGGAATTGCATACTCAAATCGCCTGTCCGAATTGGCCCTGAACGACGTTCCCTTTCTGCAAGCTATCAAGATGATCGGCATACCACTGCATCATGGCAATCCTTTGCTCAAGATATTGAGCTTTGTTGTACACCCCTGAAATACCTTCCTCTTTATGAGCAAGTTGCGCCTCGACATGCTCTTTGGGCCATCCATGTTCACGGAGCAACGTGCTCGCCGTATGCCTTGTACCGTGACCAACTAAGCGCCCTTTATAGCCAATGGTGGCAAACACCTTGTTGATTGTGTTTTCACTGATCGTTGGATTCTTTGCTCCGACTCCAGGAAATAGCCATCGACTACGTCCCGTCAAACAATGCAGCTCTTTCAGCGCAACGAGCGCTTGGCGAGGAAGGGGGCAAACGAAGTCCCGGCGCATCTTCATCTTTGCTGCTGGCGTCGTCCAAATGGCTTTATCGAGATCGAACTCTTTCCATTCCGCCAGACGAACCATCCCCGGCCGTGAGGCTGTCCATATGCAAAGCCATGCCGCTGTCCTCGCGGTGAGTCTGCTGGGAGTATTCTTCAATGCCGTGAGGAATTCGCCGAGTTCAGGCTCTAGTAAATGCGGGTGCTGTTGAGTCTTTGGTGCTTGCGCCGCAATGTCGCGTAGGCGGCTACCCGGATCGTTTTCAGTCAATCCCAGGCCGATAGCTCGCCCGAAAATCTGGTTGATCCAGGTTCGACACTTTTCCGCCACGTTGTGCGCATCTCGGGCTTCTAGCGATGCTTGAAGTTCCGCGCAATCGGTACGGGTAATCTCGTCTAGAGGTTTGTCTCCGAGCGCTGGGAGTATGTCTTTATCGAGATAGGTGCGGATTTTATTGAGAGTAGAGGGTGCGAGGCCTTTCTCCTCTTTTGCCTTGAGCCAAGCCTCCGCAGCAGCTTTGAAGGTTCGGGTTCGAGCAGCATCGATAGCCGCTTTAGCCGAGCGCTTTTGTTCGAGAGGGTCGGCGCCGCTGCTGACGACCTTGCGCAGATCGGCAGCCTTCTCCCGGGCAAGCGCACCGCTGACTTCTGGATAACCACCGAGCCCCATCCAAGCCCAATTACCTGCAGGTCGCTTGTACCGGAGTTGCCATGATTTGCCCCCATCAGGTTTGACCCGGAAATACAGGCCGTTTCCGTCGAGCTCTCGATATTCCTTTGTTTCAGGCTCCAGCCCTGCAAGCGTTGTGTCTGCGAGGGGGCGGCGCTTGATGTCTACGCGCTTCATCCTTGTATCCCAAAGTTCGGTATTTTTCTCAGGATACAAGCAGGGATACAGGGATACAACGGATAAGGGGATACAGGGGTAAACAGACAGGCACAAAAAAACCGGCCAAGTGGCCGGTTTCTCTGGGTCTGAGAGGCTGGTAGAGACTCTCAGATACTGCTATATGGTGCCCCGAGGGAGACTCGAACTCCCACTCCTTTCGAAAACGGATTTTGAATCCGCCGCGTCTACCAATTCCGCCATCAGGGCTCAATGGCGGCGAAGTATAGAGAGGTGAATACCGCTGGTCAATCAGGTACATGGAGAATTTTTGATATTTCCGCTAGACTTCCCGGCCCTGCTAGACGAACCCCATCATGCGCGTTGCTGACTTTACCTTCGAGCTCCCTGATTCGCTGATTGCTCGCCATCCTTTGGCCGAGCGTCGCGGTAGTCGCCTGTTGACCCTGGATGGGGTCAGCGGCGCCCTGGCACACCGTCAATTCACTGATTTGCTTGAGCATTTGCGCCCAGGCGATTTGATGGTGTTCAACAATACCCGGGTGATTCCGGCGCGGCTGTTTGGCCAGAAAGCTTCCGGCGGCAAGCTGGAAATTCTGGTGGAGCGGGTGCTCGACAGTCATCGCGTGCTGGCCCATGTGCGTTCCAGCAAATCGCCCAAGCCCGGCTCGAAGATTTTGATCGACGGCGGTGGCGAGGCCGAGATGCTGGCGCGTCACGATGCGTTGTTCGAACTGGGGTTTGCCGAAGAGGTGTTGCCGCTGCTCGACCGCGTCGGGCACATGCCGTTGCCTCCTTATATAGATCGCCCGGATGAAGGCTCGGACCGCGAGCGTTATCAGACGGTGTACGCCCAGCGCCTGGGTGCGGTGGCGGCGCCGACGGCGGGGCTGCATTTTGATCAGCCGCTGATGGAGGCGATTGCCGCCAAGGGCATCGAGACCGCATTCGTGACCTTGCACGTCGGCGCGGGCACGTTCCAGCCGGTGCGCGTGGAGAAGATCGAAGATCACCACATGCACAGCGAATGGCTGGAAGTCGGCCAGGACGTGGTCGATGCCGTTGCGGCCTGCCGCGCTCGCGGCGGTCGTGTGGTGGCCGTGGGGACCACCAGCGTGCGTTCCCTGGAAAGTGCCGCGCGTGATGGCGTGCTCAAGCCGTTCAGTGGCGACACCGATATCTTTATCTACCCGGGCCGGCCGTTTCATGTGGTCGATGCTCTGGTCACCAACTTCCATTTGCCCGAATCCACGCTGTTGATGCTGGTTTCGGCGTTCGCCGGTTATCCCGAGACCATGGCCGCCTATAAAGCCGCCGTCGACAACGAATACCGCTTTTTCAGCTACGGTGATGCGATGTTTATCACCCGTAATCCCGCACCACGTGGCCCTGAGGACAAAGAATGAGTCGCCAAAGTCGTATGTCGTTTGAGTTGCTTGCTACTGACGGCAAGGCGCGTCGCGGTCGTTTGACCTTCCCGCGCGGTACCGTCGAGACCCCGGCCTTCATGCCGGTGGGCACGTACGGTACGGTCAAGGGCATGCTGCCGCGGGATATCGTCGCCACCGGCGCGGAAATCATTCTGGGCAACACTTTCCACTTGTGGTTGCGTCCTGGCACCGAAGTGATCAAGAAGCACGGCGACCTGCACGATTTCATGCAGTGGAAAGGCCCGATCCTGACCGACTCCGGCGGTTTCCAGGTGTTCAGCCTGGGCGCCATGCGCAAGATCAAGGAGGAGGGCGTGACCTTCGCCTCTCCGGTCGACGGCGCCAAAGTGTTCATGGGGCCGGAAGAGTCGATGCAGGTCCAGCGTGACCTGGGCTCGGACATCGTGATGATCTTCGACGAATGCACCCCGTACCCGGCCGACGAAGACGTCGCTCGCGTATCGATGGAGCTGTCGTTGCGCTGGGCTCAGCGTTCGAAAAACGCCCATGGCGACAACACGGCGGCGTTGTTCGGCATCGTGCAGGGCGGCATGCACCAGGATCTGCGCATGCGCTCCCTGGAAGGCCTCGACAAGATCGGTTTCGACGGCCTGGCCATCGGCGGTCTGTCGGTGGGCGAGCCCAAGCACGAGATGACAGGGTACATTGGCCGCCTTTGTCGATGCCTTCTACGCCAAACGCGGGTTGCCTGTTCCGCCTTTGGACTGAGTTTTCTGACCCCAAGATTCAACATTTGCAACTGGAGTGCTAAATGAGCTTTTTTATCTCTAATGCCATGGCTGACGCTGCTGCACCTGCGGCAGGCCCGATGGGCGGCGGCTTTGAGTGGATTTTCCTGGTCGGTTTCCTGGTCATCTTCTACCTGATGATCTGGCGTCCACAGGCCAAGCGCGCCAAAGAGCAGAAGAACCTGCTGAGCAGCCTGCAAAAAGGTGACGAAGTTGTGACCACCGGTGGTATCGCCGGCAAAATCACCAAAGTGTCCGACGACTTCGTGGTTCTGGAAGTTTCCGACACCGTTGAAATGAAGTTCCAGAAAGGCGCCATCGCCGCCACGCTGCCAAAAGGCACGCTCAAAGCGATCTAAGTTACAACTTCTACTCAATCGACGGGGCGCGCAAGGCGCCCCGCGTCATAAGCGGGCGGCGTGATGCTGAACAAATACCCTCTGTGGAAATACATTCTGATCCTGGCGGTGCTGGCGGTCGGTCTGATTTATTCCGCTCCCAATCTATATCCTGACGACCCGGCCATTCAGGTCAGCGGTGCAAGCACTGCGCTGCAAGTCAATCAGGCTGATCTGGACCGTGTGAGCACCGCGCTCAAGGAATCCGGGATCAACGTCAAGGCGGCCACGCTGGCGGCAAACGGCAAGGGCGGTCTGATTCGCCTGGTCAAGGCCGAAGACCAGTTGCCAGCCAAAGACGTTGTGCGCAAGGCATTGGGCGATGACTACGTCGTTGCACTGAACCTGGCGCAAACCACCCCGCAATGGCTGCGCAGCCTGGGCGCGCACCCGATGAAGCTGGGTCTGGACTTGTCCGGTGGTGTGCACTTCCTGCTGGAAGTGGACATGGACAAAGCCCTCGACGCACGCCTGAAAGTCTACGAAGGCGATGTGAAGAGCCTGTTGCGCAAAGAGAAACTGCGCTATCGCAGCCTGCCGCAACTGGGCGGTGCCATTCAGCTGGGCTTCACTGATGAAGACTCCCGCGAACAGGCCCGTGCGCTGATCCGCAAGAACTTCAACGATTTCGACATTGTTCCGGCCGACCTCAATGGCCAACCGGTACTGCGTCTGGCGATGACCCCGGCCAAGCTGGCGGAAATCCGCGAATACTCCATCAAGCAGAACTTGACCACGGTACGTAACCGCGTCAACGAGCTGGGTGTTGCCGAACCTATCGTTCAGCGCCAGGGCGCCAACCGCATCGTGGTTGAGCTGCCGGGCGTGCAAGACACCGCAGAAGCCAAGCGTATCCTCGGCAAGACGGCCAACCTGGAGTTCCGTCTGGCGGCTGAGCCTGGCGCTTCGAAAGCCACTTCCGAGGAATTCGAGTTCCGTGAAGGCAAGCGTCCTCCGGCTCTGATCGAGCGTGGCCTGATCATCACCGGCGACCAGGTGACTGACGCCAAGGCCGGCTTCGGCGAGCACGGTACGCCAGAAGTGAACATCCGTCTGGATGGCCACGGTGGCGAGCTGATGAGTCGTGCGACTCGCAGCAACGTCGGTCGCAGCATGGCGGTGATCTTCATCGAACAGCGTCCGGTCACCACTTACGTCAAGCAAGTGGTCAACGGCGTCGAGAAAGACGTGCCGGTTCAGACGTTCAAGGAAGAGAAGAAGATCATCAGCCTGGCGACCATCCAGTCGCCGCTGGGTGCCCAGTTCCGCATCACTGGCCTGAACGGCCAGGGCGAATCGTCCGAGCTGGCGCTGCTGCTGCGTGCCGGTGGTCTGGCGGCTCCGATGTACTTCGCTGAAGAGCGCACCATTGGCCCAAGCCTGGGTGCCGACAACATCACCAAAGGTATCGATGCATCGTTGTGGGGCATGCTGTTTGTCTCGCTGTTCATCATGGCCATCTACCGCTTCTTCGGCCTCATCGCCACCGTTGCGCTGGCAGTGAACATGGTGATGCTGCTGGCCTTGATGTCGCTGCTGGGTGCAACGCTGACCCTGCCGGGTATCGCCGGTATCGTATTGACCATGGGTATGGCGGTCGACGCCAACGTCCTGATCTTCTCGCGGATACGTGAAGAGATCGCGGCCGGCATGACCGTACAACGGGCAATCAACGAAGGCTTCGGCCGGGCATTCACCGCGATTCTCGACGCCAACCTGACAACCTTGTTGGTGGGCGGGATTCTCTTTGCCATGGGCACCGGCCCGGTCAAGGGTTTCGCCGTGACCATGTCCCTCGGGATCTTTACCTCGATGTTCACGGCCATCATGGTGACCCGCGCGATGGTCAACCTGATCTTCGGCGGTCGTGACTTCAAGAAGTTGTGGATTTAAGGGGCTGCCATGTTACGTACAATCAACTTCATGGGCGTTCGCAACTTTGCGTTCGGCGTCACATTGTTCCTTACCGCGCTGGCAATGTTCAGTGTCTTTCATAAGGGCATGAACTGGGGCCTGGACTTCACCGGCGGTACGCTCATCGAGCTGACCTACGAGCGTCCGGCCGATGTCACCAAGGTGCGTGAGCAACTGGCTACAGCCGGTTATCACGAAGCCATCGTGCAGAACTTCGGTGCGACTACCGATCTTCTGGTGCGCATGCCTGGCGAAGATCCGCAACTGGGTCACCAGGTGGCTGAAGCGCTGCAGAAAGTCGGCGGCGACAACCCGGCTCAGGTCAAGCGTGTCGAGTTCGTCGGCCCGCAGGTGGGTGAAGAACTGCGCGACCAGGGCGGCCTCGGCATGCTGATGGCGCTGGGCGGCATCCTGATCTACCTGGCTTTCCGCTTTCAGTGGAAGTTTGCGGTCGGTGCGATCGTGTCCTTGATCCACGACGTGATCGTGACCGTCGGTATCCTGTCGTTCTTCCAGATCACCTTCGACCTGACGGTGCTGGCGGCGGTACTGGCGATCATCGGTTACTCGCTCAACGACACCATCGTGGTATTCGACCGGGTTCGTGAGAACTTCCGCGTCCTGCGCAAGGCCAGCCTGATCGAGAACATCAACATCTCGACCACGCAAACCCTGCTGCGGACCATGGCGACGTCGATCTCCACCTTGCTGGCGATCGCGGCCCTGTTGTTCTTCGGTGGCGACAACCTGTTCGGTTTCTCCATTGCCCTGTTCATCGGTGTTCTGGCGGGTACTTACTCCTCTATCYACATCGCGAACGTGGTGCTGATCTGGCTGAACCTGAACAGCGAAGACCTGATTCCTGTGGCGACGAGCGAGAAGGAAGTCGACGACCGCCCATAACGGTTATCTTTTTCCTGCTGCAAGCCGAGAAGGCGCGAGTGTTGAACTCGCGCCTTTTTTCATGCTCCAAGGCTGGGAGAAGCGCGGGTTTGTCCCGTCTGTTATAGCCAGGAGGTTCATGTGAACAAGTCGTTGCTGGTTGGTGCGGTATTGGGTGCTGTCGGTGTGACTGCCGGTGGTGCTGTTGCCACCTACAAACTGGTTAAAAGCGGCCCTGAGTATGCACAAGTGCTGGCCGTTGAACCGGTCAAGACACAAATCAAGACTCCACGTGAAGTGTGCAAGGAYGTTACGGTGACCCGGCAAGCGCCGGTGAAAGACCAACACCAGATCGCCGGTACGGTGGTCGGCGCCCTGGCTGGTGGCCTGTTGGGCAATCAGATCGGCGGCGGTACAGGCAAGAAAATCGCCACAGTGGCCGGTGCGGTCGGCGGCGGTTATGCGGGTAACAAGGTGCAGGAAGGCATGCAGGAGCGTGACACCTACACCACGACTCAGACTCGCTGTAACACGGTCAATGACATCAGCGACAAGGTCGTAGGCTACGA
>NZ_JBFTMK010000486.1:0-3856 GCF_056396965.1 Pseudomonas sp. 05N434 | reverse complement strand
CTTCTATCCAGAGCTTGCGCAAGATTTCCAAGAGTGTTGTCGCAGACAATACTTCCATCTGGATCTTTCCTGAAGGCACCCGAAACAAAGGTGGGGATATGCTGCCTTTCAAGGCGGGGGCCTTTCGGATTGCCAAGGAGATGGGAGTAGGGATCGTTCCAGTCACGATCAGTCCTGCTGTCGGGGACATTGTCTACAACTCATTGCGCCCTACTGAAGTCAGTATCGTCGCCCATCAACCCATCGAGGCGGATGAGGTCGCGCGTATGAGCGCCAAAGAACTGGCAAGCTACACGCGTGAGATTATCAACAATATGATTCCGGTTATTTAGTCGAAAAAACGGGATACGGTGGGACCCCCGGACTCCTCGATAGRTGAAACTGCACCTATCGAGGAGTTTCCCGCTTAGAACCAATAATGCAGGCCGAGCATTAATGACTGGGCGCTGTAGTCAGTACGCACATCGCCTTGGGGCAGGCCCTGAATGTCACCGAAGTGCGCATCGCGAGTCTTGAGGTATCGATAATCCAGGGACATGGACCATTGTTCGGTGAGTTCGTAACCTACCCCGGCGCCGAGTTGATAGGCCGATACAGTGTCGCGATGAGTGTTGCCGAACTGGACGCCGCCGGCTTCCAGGCCACTGACCGACAGCTTGGTGTAACCCAGGCCGCCGCCGATGTAAGGGGTGAACCGATTGAAGGGGGCTGGCAGGTTCAAGACGTCATACCAGAGGTTGGCCATGACGCTGGTGGCTTCCTCTTCGCCTTTCCCGTCGATGCTCCCGCCGCCTTCGTAGACCCGGTTATTGAACTGGGTCAGGGTGTTTTTGCGGTAGCTGAGTTCCACTTCGGGTCTGAGCCCGATGGGGAATCGCCAGCCCAGTGCGAGTCCGGTGGCGTAGCCGGAGTGTAACGGTTGGTTGAATTCCATCTCGACAAAGTCGAGGTTGTTTTGGTTAAGGTCCTGCGGAGCCACCCAGTTCAGACCACCCATGACGCTGACGTAAGGGCCGAGCGTGTCGGCGGAACTGGACTCAGGGGCAATAACGCCCATGCCAATGACGCCCATCATGAGATACAGAGGTTTTTTAAATAGGTTCATGCTCGGTCCAAAGTGTGCCGTTATCGATAAGTAAGCGGGGGGGGGGGCGGGAGCGAGCGTGCAACACGCTCCCTCCCGGGATATTTCATACACGGTGCAAATGCGTTCCAGGTTTTTCGAGCCCTGGGGTACTGATGGCATTCGCTCGTTGTTCAGCCAGCGTGCACAGGTTGCGCAGTGCCGTGGTCATTGCCGCGGTCAGCATTTTGCGTAGCAGCCCGCGGTATAAAAAACTCAAGGGGCCAGAGATCTTTGCGCTATGGATGACTTGGGTTTCATTCGGGGAAAGCCTGCGCATCTGGTGATCGAACTCAAGGTCGATCCACAGCAGTCTTGCCGTGTTCCGATAGCTTTCATGCAGCTTCACTGCTTCCAGTTTCAGCGGCATGTTCAGGCCATTTTTGAGGACGCATTTGCCTCGCGTTCCAGGTTGAAACGGGCCATTGAGTTCGCACTGGCGAACGTCGGTATCCCATAGCGGCGCTTCTGAAAAATTGCTCCAGATATTCCAGATTTCAGCACGCGGCGATTTGACTATGACTTGCACTTTGACATCGTTCACGGCGACACCTTGATTGTTGGGGGCACGGTCATGCGGGAGAGTGGGATCAATTGAGTGCCTCAGGCCGCGGGTGCGGATTGACTCAGCACTTGAGCTGTAATGCTGGCTTGACCGATTTTTTCGCCCCGATTGAACAGGTCGATATAGATGCGGTTGGTTTTGAACGGCTGTTGTGCGTCAAAACCCGCTTGCGGTGCCAATGACAGCGGACTGTTCCTGGGGATTGGCCGATCCAGGGTGAAACTCAAGGCCAGCAGGTTCATCGGGGTGTTGAGTGGAATCCGCAGATGGCTGTGGGCAATCTGCATGTAGCACTGGCGGGCAACTTCGAGGAAATACACCATCGAATGGTGCTCGGGGTCGCCCTCCTGGAAGAAGTGCTCATCCGGCAGTTTGAGCGTGTCCACGCTCAAGCCCTGAGCGATGCCGCTCATGTCACTGACGATGACGTTTTCTTCCCTGGCCTTGTGCAGCAAGGCCTTGTCACGGCAGCGAGTGGCCGTGAACTCGCCGGCGGGCGATTTCTCGAACGCCGAGCTGTAGGCCATCCCAAGGACGCAGGTGCACATCAGCTTTCCGGCTTGCATGACCTTGGCATTGAACACCTGGGAGTCTTTTTCCTGTTCCAGATGCAGATCAATCACACCCTCCTTTTGTACGTATTGCTGGAACTTGATATTCAGGGTTTTGACATACGCGACTCGCCCACTCAGTGGCGGCATGGCGAGTTCAATCAGTTGCAACACGCCCTCGAGCAATAGAATGCCGGGGATGTGATCAAGAGGGTGATCGAAGAAATAAGGGTGCGCTTCATTCACCACGAGCTGGGCGTGCAGTGACTGAGCGCCGCGCTGGACGTTGGTGATTACGACGTTTTCCGGGGAACGTTGCCAGTGCGCCGGGCGCTGGACTTCAGTGCCACGGTGCAGGGCGAAAAGACTCTCCATGGCGCGAACCCGGACACGCAGCCCTGAGAGCAGAGTGTTGGTCAGCATGTCGCTGAGTTGCAGCACGTCGACGCCGTCGTTTTGTGGTTCGCGGACAAGGCTGACAGGACGGGCAGGCGGGATCACCGGTTGCAGTTCATGGTGGGCCGAGTGAGCAAAACGCAGGGTAAAGGGATGCTTGATGGCAGGAGCGGGTTCGGCCACCGTGCTCCATTCCCGAAGCTTTTCAGTAAACAACCACATCACTGCCTTGCCGGCTTCGCGAACCTCGATCACCGTGTGAGCCGATGCACTCAACATCACCGCCAGCAGGGTTTCGATGCCACTGGCTTCAGCCAGGAAACCGGTAATCTCTTGCAGAGATCCACTGGCATGAGTCGCGTCAGGTTGCAGCTCGCAGACTTCAATGTTCTGGTATTGACTCCGCTCTTTGCCCAGCAGTTGGCAAGCCTCTTCCAGCGAGTTCGCGGCATGGGCGAGGACCGCCGCGCGGATCACCAGTAAAGGTTTGTCGCTGGCGTCTGGTTGATAGGGACGCAGCGCAATCAGCCCCAGTCCTTCACCTTGCRCCGTCGCTGAATGTCGGGCGCGCTCGATCTCGATTTCACCGCTGATAAAGCGCCCTGCACCGAGCAACAGCGTGGTTATGCCGTTCTTGAACCATTGCTGCGATGCCAGCAAGGTTTGCCAGAACAGACCCGGGGTGCCGACCAGTGTTTGATGGAAACCCTTGAAGTCAAAAATTTGCGTCGGGTAGCCGGACAACATGTTCGGCAACATGGTTGCCACGTCCGCTACCTCCACGCCCGGTGGCGTGCCTTGAGCCTGGGAGTAGAAGCTGTGAGCGCTGCTGTACGCATTGCTGAAGCGTTCCCCGCCCATGTTGCAGCACATGACCATCGCCGTGCCGGGTGAGCCGGCCACACCCGGCAGGCGTCGCAGCAAATGATTGACGCGATCGGTGATCAACAGCTTGAATGGATCGACATGGGCCAGAGGTTTGGGACCCATGCCGAAACCGTCGATATCAATGACGCGATCCTGCGCCAGGAATTGGCCCAGTAATGGCTGACCTGGGGCAGGGGTGTAATCAACGAAACGCCCATAAGGGAAACTGACTGATGGCGCTGCCGGCCGATCGAGCTGTTGCTTGAATGACTGCAACGAGCCGTGACTGCCGATCGCTGCTTCAGCCTCGACAATCGCAAGGTCCAGCATTAACACGCCGGGGTTGGCTTGAGG
>NZ_JBFTMK010000485.1:0-3865 GCF_056396965.1 Pseudomonas sp. 05N434 | reverse complement strand
AGTCTCACCAAATAAATCCTTTCCTGCTTTTCTCAAGCGCTTTCTTTTTTCTCTTTTATTATACCAATCAAAGACCAACCAAGAAAAAAACAGACAACAACCCCTATCGCCGCCGCAACAAGCACGAGAATAGATGAGTTAACTTTATTAGTTGTTGCAACAAGCCTTACCAGCGCAGTAAATGCGACACCACTATAAATACTATTTTGCAAAGTTTTTCTTGGGTTTAATGGTTGCCTTACGATGTAAAATAGCGCCCCAAACATCATTGAAATAACAATTGAGCAGGTAATTATGAGTAGCATCATGTGACCCCATCCTGATTAAAGCAATCATTAAGTGAACTACTGAGACTGAGATGAGCAGGAGGGAACCGCCACCCCCCCCGCTTTTGAATAGACAAGCAAATAAGCGCCAATGGCTACTGGGGTCAATCAGGTTGAGTTCACAGGCGATAAAGTATAGATATGATCATTGACGACAGATCTCACGCCAGTGACTTTTAATTTACCACTATCGTAGAAAGTTCTTTCGTCCATGGACTACTCCTACTACTTCTAACGATCCATCTAAAGGCGTTCGTGGCAACTCAATTCAAATAGGCATCATTCTGGGTGATGCTAGTACAGGGCCATCACTCTGTCCAATGACTGCTCTTGGCCCCCGTGACTGGGGGGACCAACAGGCCTCTTCGTGCGAAAGATTCTGTAACCTCAGCGACCAAGACTATCCGCCAATCTCCTGGCCTGCTGAGTCGCGACCTCACGCGCGCAGAGGTCAACGTCTTCCCCCAGGATGGTCTTCTCTACAGTTACCGAGTGCACATCCGTAACGCCGATAAATTTCAGCCAGGCTTCAACGTAGGGCTTCTGGAAGTCGAAGCGCTCTGCCGGGGTGATCGACTGCGCCGAAAAATCCAGGCCGCGGGCATACATCACCACAGCGGTCTTGTTGTGCAGCATGCCTTCCAGACCGCGCTCCGGGTCGAAGCTGAACAGGATGTCTTTCTGCGACACCAGGTCGATGAAGTGCTTGAGTTTGTACGGGATGCTGAAATTCCACAGTGGCACGGACATCACCAGCACATCCGCGCTGTGCAGATGCGCGGCCAGCGCTTTCAAGGTGTTCCAGGCGTCGTCTTGCGCCGGGGTCAAGGACGTGCCGTTGAGTCCGGCGTATTTGGCCTCCATCGCCTGATCATTGAACTCCGGCAACGCCATGGTCCAAAGGTCAAGGGTGATGATTTCGGTGTCCGGGGTGTTTTCCTGATAGCGCGCAATGAAGCTGCGGGCGACTTCAAGGGAGGCCGAGCGCTGTTTGCGCGGGGAACATTCGATATGCAGAAGAGTAGTCATGGCACGCCTCGGGTAATGGGAGATGGGGGGCGGCAAACATTGCAACATAGTTTTATTTGGAATATAAATCGTAAATAAATAAGCCATTAATCACGTATCAAACTATGTTCGATGCTCTGCTACTCAAGACATTTGTCACGGTCGTCGATGAAGAAGGCTTCAGCCGTGCAGCCGAGAAGCTGCACCTGACCCAGTCCGCGGTCAGTGGGCACGTGCGACGACTGGAAGAACAGATTGGTAAACCCCTGTTGAGGCGTACCACCCGTTCCCAGCAACTGACGCCCGATGGCGAACGCCTGGTGGCTTATGCGCGCACGATCCTCGCGCTGAACCGTGATGCCTGGGCAGAACTGACACGCACGCCGTTTCACGGGAGGCTGCGGATCGGGGTATCCGAAGACTTTGTCGAATCGCGATTAATGCGGACTTTTCAGGATTTCGCGGCGCAGTACCCGGGGATGGAGATCGACGTGCAGGTGGGCATTCCGGGCACGTTGCTGGCCTCGATGAAACAAGGGCATCTGGAACTGGTCATCGGCTCTCTGTGCGAAACCAGCGACACGGGGCTGCTGCTATGGCAAGAACCGCTGGTGTGGGCCTGGTCGGCGCAGCCCGTTACCGAGTTACCGACGCCGTTGCCGCTGGCCCTGTTCCCCGAGCCGTGCCCTTATCGCGAGGTGGCCCTGACACAACTGGCTCGGGCGGGGATCGCCCAACGAACGGCGATGTTGTGCAGCAGCACGGCCGGATTGCGAGCCGCGGCGCTTGCTGGCTTCGCGGTAGCGCCCATGCCAGTCAGCCAGTTGGGGCAAGGACTGGCGGTTCTTGGTGCGGAACAAGGATTGCCGGATTTGCCCGATGCGCAGTTTCGGTTGTTCAGCGCTCCTGAAGCGGATCAGGCGATTGTGGCAGCGGTCACTCAACTCATTGTGGAGTATTGCTCTGCGCGCAGGACTTAAGAATCATACCTTGTTGACCCCGTTACTCACTGCTCAGGGAGAGCGCCATGTCTGTAGAAATCCAGCTTTCGGAAAATGCGACCGAAGCAGAGCGACTAGGCATTTTGACCCCATTGCTGGCCCATAACCTGGCCAACGGTGGCGACGACGCCTATGAAACTTTTGCTCTGTTGCTACGAGACGCTGACAGTAACGAAGTTATTGGTGGGCTGTACGGCAAGATCTCTTATCGATGGCTGCTCATCGATCTTGTCAGCGTTCCCGAGTCAATGCGCGGTCAGGGTATCGGAGAACGGCTAATGCGCATGGCTGAAGAAGTCGCGCAGAAAAAACACTGCATTGGTATCTGGTTGGAGACCTTCAGCTTTCAGGCTCCCGGTTTTTATCGAAAACTGGGTTACTCCGAATTCGGACGCTTGGCAGACTATCCACCAGGACATACCCGGCTCTATTACCAGAAGTTGTTGTGCTGACCGCGTTTTCGATCCAGGGCCGTTAGTTGTGCTTTACAGCGGACGGCTATCGGCCAACAGCGAACCTTAACGATGGTGAATCAGTCCTCACCTTCATGCGCTCATTTGCCAACCCGGTGCCGTGCAGCTACTGTCAGCGTTATGAATCAGCCACGAATTGCCTTGACCACGACTACCACGACCGCCAGAGGCGGGTCGTGAGAGGTGTCGTGAGCCAATAACACACGAACTTCAAAGGCCCGCCAGTGATGGATAGGGCCTTTTCTTTTGCCCTTGTGTCGCTGGTCCAAACGCAAGGAAAAGCACTATGTATGCACTGTTGATTCTCGATATGCAGGTTGGGTTGTTTCATGGTCCGGAAAAACCATGGGCTGGCGAAGCGCTGCTAGACACGTTGAATAACCTGTTGAGTAAAGCCCGGCGTGCAGGTGCGCCGATTTTTCTCGCACGCCATATTGGTCCACCTGGTTCGCCTATCGAGTCCGGAAGTCCGTTGACGCAACTGGTGCAGGAACTGGAGCTACAGGGTGACGAAGTGATCTTCGAGAAAAGCCGACCCAACGCCTTCACCAAGACTGCTCTGGCCGATCAGCTACGAGCTTGTGGCGCTCAGGGCGTGGTCATTACCGGAATGAAGACCCAATACTGTGTCGACAGCACCTGCCGCGCTGCACGGGATTTTGGATTCGATGCAGTGCTGATCGCCGATGGCCACACCTGCAACAGCACCCCTGCGCTGAAGGCTGAAGAGATTGTTGCTCATCACAATGCGACTCTGGCAGGACCATTCTGTCGCGTCGTATATGCTGAGGACTGGTGTTTCTAACCGCCATCGACAGACCGGTCCGAGTCAGGACCGATCTGCCCACTTTGGGTCAACAGCAGCCGTCGCCGAGTGGCAACGGTCGTGGCCCGCCCCTATCGCCCCCCCTGCTGCGCCCTCTTCACGCTCACACCTGATCCATAGCCTCGACCACTCCCTGATCCTCACCCAGAAACCCGCCGCTTTGATGCTGCCACAGCCGCGCATAAATCCCGTTCTTCCCGAGCAATTCGGTGTGGGTGCCCTGCTCGATGA
>NZ_JBFTMK010000484.1:0-3881 GCF_056396965.1 Pseudomonas sp. 05N434 | reverse complement strand
GGAGAAGGTCGCGGAGAACAGCAGCGTCTGACGTTCGTTCTTCGGTGCTTTATAGATATTCCCCAGCTCCTCGGAAAAGCCCAGATCGAGCATGCGATCGGCTTCGTCCAGCACCAGGGTTTGCAGCTGGTTGAACTTGAGCGCGTTCTGACGGAACAGGTCGAGCAAACGGCCCGGGGTCGCCACCAACAGGTCGACGCCTTTGCGCAGTTTCATCATTTGCGGGTTGATGCTGACGCCGCCGTACACCGCGTAGGTGCTCAACGGCAGGTTCTCGGCATACTGGCGCACGGCTTCGTGAACCTGTTCGGCCAGTTCGCGGGTCGGCACCAGAATCAGCGCGCGCACGGAGTTGGCGCTGACTTTCGGCCCTTCCATGGCCAGCAATTGCAGCAGCGGCAAGGCGAAACCGGCGGTTTTGCCGGTGCCGGTCTGGGCCGCGGCCATCAGGTCGCGACCGGCCAGCACCGCCGGAATCGCTTGCGCCTGAACCGGCGTCGGGGTCTGGTAGCCGAGCGTCTCGAGGGCGCGCAGCAAGGGTTCGATCAGGCCAAGGGTGGCGAAAGTCATGGGAGTACCGTAGGAAAATTCAGCGCGATTGTGCGAAACAAGTGTGCAATGGCGCGCAGTTTACCCTAATTCGCTCGGGATTCTGTCGGCACCACTACGGCAGGGGCCGACCGATCCGTGCCACGGCGCCACTGCGGCATCCCGATCAACACCACGGCACTGATGATCACCGCCATGGCCAGCGCTTCCTCGACACCGATGGTCTCGCCAACGAATACGATCCCCAGCAACACCGCCACCGCCGGGTTGACGTAGGCATAACTGGTGGCTGCGGCCGGCCGCACGTGTTTCAACAGGTACATGTAGGCGTTGAAGGCGATGATCGAACCGAAGAGGGTCAGGTACGCCAGCGCCGCCCAGCCTTCGATCGGCGGCAGACTTTCCAGACGCTCGCCACTCACCGCACTGCCGATCAGCAACACCACGCCGCCCACCAGCATTTCCACGGCACTGGCCATCGCGCCCTGAGGCAACGGCAAGTGTTTGCTCCACACCGAGCCGAAGGCCCAGGACGCCGCCGCGAACACCAGCAACGCTGCGCCCAACGGGCTCGATTGCAGGTTGGAGCCGAGGTTGAGCATGGCAATACCGATCAGCCCAAGCACAATCCCGGCCCATTCGAGACGGGTATTACGCGCGCCCCAGAAATATCCGCACAACAAGGTAAACAGCGGCACCGTCGCCACCGCCAACGCGGCCACGCCAGAGGCCACGCCCGTGTGTTCGGCGACGCTCACCGCACCGTTACCGCACGTCAGCAGCAAAATCCCGATGATCCCCGCCGCTTTCCACTGCGCCCAGGTCGGCGCCGGCGCCCCGCGCCAGCGCAGGTACGCGTACATCAACGTCCCGGCGAGCACGAAGCGGATACCGGCGAGCAGCAACGGCGGCCAGTACTGCACGCCGATGCGAATCACCAGATAAGTCGACCCCCAAATCACGTACAACGCGAAAAAAGCAGCGATCAGCGGTAAGGAAAAACGGCGTAGACCAGACATGGGCAGCTCGAGGAACAAGACAAGGAGAGCCGCTATTCTAGAAAGGCCAACAGCGGAAAATAAGCTACAAAACCTGTTTATAGCGCCGGTACACTTTTCAAAACACGGAGTTCGACGCTATAAACCGTGCTTTCGAAAGTCAGTCATTTTTCAGGTAGGCCACGATGGACAAATACGACCGCATGCTCCTCAGCGCCCTGCTGGAAAACGGTCGTGCGTCCTACGCCGATCTGGCGCGAAAGGTGAACCTGTCCGCTCCGGCGGTGGCCGAACGCGTTGCCAAACTTGAAGCCTGCGGAGTGATCACTGGTTACCAGGCGAAAGTCGACCTGTCCAAAATCGGCCTGCCGATCCAGTGCGTCATCGAACTGCGCCTGAACCAGCACGGTAACCAGAAAACCTACGACGAACTGATCAAAATCCCACAGCTGACCGAGTGCCATCGCGTCACCGGCGATCCGTGCGTGATCATGCAAGCGGCGGTGGGCTCGATGCCGGAGCTGGAAGAGTTGATCAACCGGATCGCCACGTTCGGGTTCAGCAAGACCTCGATTGTGTTGTCGAGTGCCATCGAAAAGCGCGTGCCGTTGGGTCAACTGGAGGGGAAATAGTGAGGCGACTGACGCCTTCGCGGGCAAGCCTCGCTCCTACGGTTTTTGAGGCGCCCCCAATGTCGGGGCGCCCATAAATCCGTAGGAGCGAGGCTTGCCCGCGAAGAGGCCAGTAGAAACACTACAAGACCTTAAAACCCGCGATACCGCTTCAAATGCTCATTGATCTTCGCCGCCGGTACTTTCTGCAGGCTGCACAACAGATCATGGGACAACTCGCGCAACCCGTGCTTTTGCCGCAGCTCTTGCGCCAGATGCGCCGTCAGGTTGGCGGCCATTTCCGCATCGGCCATGGCCCGGTGAGCCTTGCCGGTATTGGGCAGGCTGGCGAAGGTGGTGAGGGTGCCGAGTTTGTGGTTCGGCGCAGCGGGCATCAGGCGGCGGGCGAGTAACAGCGAGCAGGCAAAGTTCTGCAGACGTGTACGTTTGATTCGCCCGAGCTCGTAGTCCCAGAACTTCTGGTCGAACGCAGCGTTGTGCGCCAGCAGCGGCGTGATGCCGACGAATTCATTGACCTCGTTCATCACCTGCTCGGCCGAGGGGGCGGTGCGCAGCATGGCGTTGCTGATGCCGGTCAGTTGTTCGATGAACGCCGGCACCCGCACGCCGGCATTCATCAGGCTTTGGTAACGCTCGACGATACGCCCCTGTTCAAGAATCACCACGGCAATTTCCGTGGCCCGGCAGCTGCTGCTCGGGGAGATCCCGGTGGTTTCAAAGTCGATGACTGCTATGCGTTCCAAACCTGTTTCAACTCCGTAAAAATCAATTCTTGAGCAGCAACGCGCCTTCGATCGGTACGTAACGACTGGCGGCGCGGATCAGCGAGTTGGCCGTCAGGCCCGGCACGCCGTAGGCCACCGCCTGCACACCGTGCTTGGCGATGATGCGCTCCAGCAGCATGTCGAAATCACCGTCGCCAGAGGCCAGCACCACTTCGTCGACATGATCGGCGGCGTCCATGATGTCGAGGGTGATGCCCACGTCCCAGTCGCCTTTGGCCGAACCGTCGCTGCGCTGGATGTAGGGCTTGAGCTTCACGACGAAGCCGAGGTTGCGCAGGATCTGCTGGAACTGCTGCTGTTTGCTGTCGCCACGATCGATCGCATAGGCATAGGCCTCGACGATCTGCCCCTGCTTGCTGACGTCAGCCCACAAAGCGGCGTAGTTGAAGTGGCAACCATAGGCCTGACGCACGGTGTAGTAGAGGTTCTGGACATCGGCGAACACTGCGATTTTTTTCACCGTACATCCTCTCTGCGCGTTGGCGCGCGGGGTCGTGGCGCATAGGCGCGCGGGCTGGATCAGGCTCCAGGCCCGAAAAGTCGCCCAGTATGCCAGCCAGAAGGATTGTTCCGCGAATAATCGGCCGTGTGGCGAGGGAGCTTGTCGGAACGCCGCAGCGTCCCGCTAGGGTGCGAAGCGGCCCCCTTGCTTTGAAACCCAAGGGGCCTGCTACGCAGTCCAGCGGGAGCAAGCTCCCTCGCCACAGATGTGTCAGATGAAGGAGTCGTCGTCATCGCCGCCGAAGAACGATGAACTGTCATCATCGTAATCCGCGTCGGTGAAACCGCCCTGATCGCTGGAGTTGTCAGCCACGCGCTGATCATTGCCCCAACCGCTGCTATCGCTCTGATCGTTGACCTTGGCCGGTTCTTCCTTGATGACTTCAACCACTTCCGGCTGCTGATTGTGATGGAAC
>NZ_JBFTMK010000483.1:0-3882 GCF_056396965.1 Pseudomonas sp. 05N434 | reverse complement strand
CAACCGGTGACTGTCTTTAAAAGTAGCACCCGGATGTGAAAATCTTGTGGAATTTTTCAGACCGTTCAGCGATTGGTTCAGTTTTTTTGATGCAGGTCATGAGATACGGGCATCTCGGCCAAGGGCCAGCATTGCCGGGCTGGGCATCCCATTGGTCGTTGAAGCCCGGACAGAACTTCGGCAAGCTCGGTTTTTTCTCGTCGAGTCCTCTATGCACGCCGATGATGATGGTCCGTTGCAAACCCAGGCCACGGGCGACACGGTCATGCGTTACCACCTGCGCTGGAAGCACCGCGATCTGGATGGTGTGATGGCGCTTTATCACCCGGACATTCAGTACAACGACTTTTTCCAGAACCGCGTGATGGGGCTGGACGCGTTGCGCGACTACGTGCGTGACAGCATGCCCCGGGATCCGGATGAGGCGCTGGAGCACTCGGACCGTATTCGACTGGATGGCAACACGGCGTTCATTCAATACCGCATCACCCTTCGCGGCGGTGAAGGGCTGGTGTCGTTTCGGACCAGCGAGGCGATCACCGTGCGTGACGGGCTGATCTGGCGGGTCAATGAATACGCCACCCTTGTACATGAACAAACATCCGGCAAAGCCGCCCGCAACCTGCGCCCGGCGGTCAGTCGGCTCGGGTTGTCACCGCGACAGCTGAGCTTCATGGCCGAAGACTTGCAGCAGTATTTCCAGGGACAGCAGCCGTACCTGGATCCCGARCTCGACCTGCAACGGGTGGCGAAGGAGTGCGGTTACAGCCGCAATCAGATTTCCTACCTGTTGAACCAGGTGCTCGGTCAAAGCTTCTACCGTTACGTCAATCAGGCGCGGTTGCAGCATTTGCTCGCGGCACTGGACAGTGCCACTCCACCACTGCGTATCGATGAGCTGGCCTTTGCCGCAGGCTTCAATTCGCTGTCGGCGTTTTACAGCTGTTTCCGCCAGCACACCGGTCTGTCGCCCAAGGCTTACGCCAAACAAATTTCTTTGCGTGCACGCGCGCAAGACGGCCCCTGAGCCCACGCACTAGGATCGACGCCATCGAAGTGTTGAGCGGTGGAGTCTTGCATGGCAGCGTGGCGAACGATCAGTTTGTGGATGGATCAACTCGACGAGCCGATGCTGGCGCGCCCGGCGCTGGAACAGGACCTGGACGTCGACGTGGCCATCATTGGCGCCGGGTACACCGGGCTCTGGACGGCGTACTACCTCAAACGCCTGGCGCCGGGACTGAACATCGCCATCGTCGAAGCCCAAACCGCGGGGTTTGGTGCGTCGGGCCGTAACGGCGGCTGGTTGATGGGCAATCTGCTGGGTGAAGACCGCTTGCTCGCCGGACTACCGGCGGAACAACGTCGCGCCTCTTTCGATCTGTTGCACAGCATCCCTGATGAAGTAGAGATCGTCCTCGAACGAGAAGGCATTGACTGCGATTACCGCAAGGGCGGGGCGCTTTACTGTGCGGCGCGTTACCCGGAGCAGGAAGCCAGCCTGCGCAATTATCTGGACGCGCTCTACCGCCAAGGGCTGACCGAGGCCGACTACCGCTGGCTCAGCCCCGAGCAATTGGCGCAACAGATCAGAATTGCCAAACCTTATGGCGGTATCTATGCACCGCACGTGGCGACCATTCACCCGGCAAAGTTGGTGCGAGGTCTGGCACGGACGGTGGAGCTCATGGGGGTCAACATTTATGAAAACAGCCCGGTCACCCAGTGGCAGTCGGRCAGTTTGCGTACCGCCCGCGCGCAGGTTCGCAACCGCTGGATCGTGCCGGCGGTAGAAGGTTACGCGGTCACGTTGCCGCCGCTGGGTCGTTATCAATTGCCCGTGCAGAGTTTACTGGTGGCGACCGAACCGCTGTCCGCCGCGACCTGGGACGACATCGGCCTCAGCCATGGTCAGGCGTTCAGCGAAAGCAGCCGCCAGGTCACCTACGGCCAGCGCACGGCCGACAACCGTCTGGTGTTTGGCGCCCGTGGCGGCTATCAGTTTGCCGGCAAGTTGCGCCATGACTTCGAGCTGAGCGCCAGCGAAGTGCAGTTACGACGCTACCTGTTCGGTGAACTCTTCCCGCAGCTCAAGAACGTGCGAATCACCCACGCCTGGGGCGGAAACCTAGGGATGTCCCGGCGCTTCAAGCCGCACATGCTCTGCGATCAGGCCAGCGGCATCGCCTTGTCGGGCGGTTATGGCGGGGAAGGCGTGGGTGCCAGCAACCTCGGCGGGCGGACGCTGGCCGATCTGATTCTTCGGCGCGATACCGAGTTGGTGCGCCAGCCGTGGGTGATTACGGAGGGCGGTCTCGACGCGCTCAAGGCCTGGGAGCCGGAGCCCTGCCGCTGGCTGGGCTACAACGCAATCATCCGCAGCTTCGTTCACGAAGACCAGACCCTGGCCAATCCGTCCACCGCGCCCTGGCGTCGCAAACTGGCCTGCCGGGTCGCGGGGTTCATGGAAGGTTTCATGCGCTGAACGGCGATGCACTGATGTTGCCGGCCAACAGCCTCGGCATCTGGGACATCCAGGAAACCGTGCGCAAGACCTACGTTTTGATTTTTTGATCTCTGATTGCCTGCCAGTTCTCCAATAAAAAGAAAACAACCCATACAGGAATCGACCCATGATCCGAAAGACACTGACGCTTGCTCCACTTGCGCTCGTCGCGACCCTCAGTCAGGCCGCCGAGACCGTGAAAATCTACAACTGGTCGGACTACATCGCCCCGGACACCACAAAAAACTTCCAGAAAGAAACCGGTATCGCCTTCAGTTACGACGTCTTCGACAGCAACGAAACCCTGGATGGCAAGTTGATGACCGGCACATCCGGGTATGACGTGGTATTCCCGTCCAACCACTTCATGGCCCGACAGATTGAGGGCGGGGTTCTGAAGAAACTCGACAAGAGCCAGCTGCCGAACTGGAAAAACCTCAACCCGGTGTTGCTCAAAACGTTACAAGCCAACGACCCGGGCAACGAGCATGGCTTCCCGTATTTATGGGGCAGCACCGGCATCGGCTACAACGTGGCAAAGGTCAAGGCTGTGCTGGGCGACAACGCGCCGGTGGATTCCTGGGACCTGATCTTCAAACCCGAGAACATGGCAAAACTGCAAAAGTGCGGCGTGGCGATCCTCGACAACGGGCCCGAACTGTTGCCGGCGGCGTTGAATTACCTGGGGCTGCCGCATCACAGCAAGAACCCCGAAGACTATAAAAAGGCCGAAGCGCTGCTGATGAAAGTCCGGCCCTATGTCAGCTATTTCCACTCGTCCAAATACACCAGCGACCTGGCCAACGGCGATATCTGCGTGGCCGTCGGCTTCTCTGGCGACATTCTCCAGGCGGAAAACCGCGCCAAGGAAGCCGGGAATGGTGTGGACATCGGCTATTCGATTCCCAAGGAAGGCGCGGCCATCTGGTTCGACATGGTCGCCATGCCCGCCGACGCCCCGGACGAGAAAGCCGGTTACGCGTTCATGAACTACCTGCTGCGTCCCGACGTCATGGCCGGCATCAGCAACTACGTGCACTACGCCAACGGCAACGAACAGGCCGACCACCTGATCGATCCGGCGATCAAGAACGACACCAAGGTGTATCCGAGCCCGGAAATGATGGGCAAATTGTTTGCCCTTGAGGCGATGCCGTTGAACATCGACCGGGTGCGGACGCGGGTGTGGAACAAGATCAGGACCGGTAGCTGATCGGTCATCTTTTGTGGCCAATGGCTACGGTTGGGTTGACTGCAATGGGTTAGATTCCATGTCTCTTTCAGTAAGTAGGAGGCAATGGAATGCCTGTTTGTTCGAAAGCTGGTCATCTACGCATTGGGCGGTACTCGGAGCCTGGGCGCATCTACTTGTTAAC
>NZ_JBFTMK010000482.1:0-12572 GCF_056396965.1 Pseudomonas sp. 05N434 | reverse complement strand
GTCACGCTCCGAGCCTGGGAGCGACGCTACGGGCTGATACAGCCCACCCGCACCGAAAGCGGGCACCGCTTGTATTCGATGACCGATATCGAGCGTGTCCGCAGCATCCTCGGCTGGATCGAGCGCGGTGTCGCGGTAAGCAAGGTTGGCAAGATACTGGCCAAGACCGAACCGCTCCCGGTGCTGGAGCGGATCATTCCCGACGAGCTCGTTCAAGCCGACTACAGCCAATGGCAGCAGCAGGTCAAGGCGGCAGTGAGTGTTTTTGACGAAGTTCAGCTGGAACACGTCTATGGTCAGATTTTTTCCAGTTATCCGCTGACAGTTGTGTTCCAGGACATCCTGATTCCGATCTGGAAGCTATTGCTACAACGCCATGATGCGTTCGGTCAGACCAGCGAGTGGCTTTTTCTGGATGGCTTTCTGCGGTCTCGAGTATTGCAACGCCTGCTGCTGGTGCGTGTCATGCAGCCGCGACGAGTGATTGTCTGCGCCTTGGCCGACCAATGTCGTGAGCTCGAAGTATTGGTCACGGCGCTCTATCTGAGCAGCATCGATTCGGCTATTCAGTTGTTGGCGATCGGGCAGCCCTTTGATGAGTTGATCTTGGTTTGTGAGAAGATCAAGCCAWGGGCGCTGGTGCTGATTTCCAATCACGCGCCGGCTGCCGAACTGCCTCGACGTTTGAACCGTCTGGCCATGGGCCTGGATTGTCAGCTGTTTCTGGCCGGGGATGCGTCCGACCTGGCGCAAGAAAGTCTGGCCGGGTCGTCGGTGGGTTGCCTTGGAAACGAGGGAGGGGTGATGCGCCAGCGTCTGAAACAGTTCCTGGCGGGAAACCTGGATACCTGAGATTCAAATATGCAAAGCAGGATGGGTCAGGCGATGTTGCTGAAGGATGTACTGACGCAGACGCTCGGTTTCGTCCTTGTCACTCTGGCTCAGCTCGTAGGCGTAGAAACCTTGCTCGGTCTCACGCTCCAGGGTGCCGCGCAACGCAATCCGCTCATAGCCTGACGGGCTGAACCACGCTCATGTGCGGCCAGGCGTGTGAGCAAATCACGGATCTGCGAGCCGCCATTGACCAGCAAACTCGACGTCGCATCCCGCACATTGAGTTGCGGGTTGTGTTGCATGGTCTGGATAAAGTCCAGCTCATCCTGGGTCAGGAGTGCGTCGCGCTGCATGATTTGCTCGAAAGAAATAATTACAAAGTCATCGGTGATTGTAGTAAATGACCACTAATTCGCAGATTGGTTTGATCCGTTCGTCGACTTGAGATCAGCAAGTTCTGCCTGTACCTCGGCCAATTGCGCTTCCAGCTGTGCAACTCGCTGCTGTGCCCTGACCTGAACCGTGACGTCTTTCTGCACACCGACAAAATAGGTTTGTCCGTCGTGCGGGTTTTTTACCGTGGAAAGCGACAGTTCGTTCCAGAACGGGGTGCCGTCCTTGCGGTAATTCCTGAGAATTTCCCGGCAGGAACCGCCATTGCCCAACGCCTGGCGAATCAATGCGAGGGCGGGCTGATCCCGGTCTCCTGCCTGCAGAAAACGGCAATCCTGGTAGAGGATTTCTTCGCTGGTATAGCCCGTCAGGCGTTCGAACGCCGGGTTTACGTAAATCAGGATGTTGTCTTGTTCGCCTTCCTTTTCGGCAATCACGATGCCGTCGTTGGACGCGTCGATCACCATTTGCAGCAGTGAGGCATTGATCATCGCAGAGTCCTTTGCGTATTGATGGGTACGCTGCATTCTAAAAGATCAATGAGGGCTGTGCTGTTAATATCTTGGCCTTTTACTCAGCTTCAGGATCAGATTGATGAAAGTCGCCATCCTTTCCGGCTCGGTGTACGGCACGGCTGAAGAAGTCGCCCGCCACGCCGCAAGTCTATTGAACGCCGCCGGTTTCGAAACCTGGCACAACCCGCGCGCGACACTTGCCGATGTTCAGGCCTTTGGCCCGGAAGCCTTTCTGGCGGTGACTTCGACCACCGGCATGGGTGAGTTGCCGGACAACCTGCAACCATTGTATTCGATGATCCGCGATCAATTGCCCGCCGCCTGGCGTGGCTTGCCGGGTGCCGTTATCGGGTTGGGCGACTCGAGTTACGGCGATACGTTCTGCGGTGGCGGTGAGCAAATGCGTGAATTGTTCGGCGAACTGGGCGTGCATGAAGTGCTGCCGATGTTGCGTCTGGACGCCAGTGAAACGGTAACGCCGGAAACCGACGCCGAGCCTTGGCTGGCGGACCTGGTCAGCGCTCTGCGGGGCTGACCGGCTTTTATTGGCGGCAGTGTTCTGACATGGATCCAGGCTCCCCCACGCACTGACTCGCTCGGCCACCAAGCTGGCTGCCAATGCAACTAGCCGATCTCCGGGGGCTGACTAGACTGCTGTAACGTCAGTGAACATTAAGAACCCAGAACAATAAAAAGAGATCCTTGCCGTGAGCGTAACCCCCATCCAGTCGCCACACAGTCTCCAGGATAAAGTCAGTGCCGCCGAGTGGCAGACCCGCGTCGACCTGGCGGCCTGTTATCGTCTGGTCGCCCTCCACGGCTGGGACGATCTGATCTTCACGCACATTTCAGCCAAGGTGCCAGGCACTGAAGACTTCCTGATCAACCCGTTCGGGATGATGTTCCATGAAATCACCGCGTCGAGCCTGGTCAAGGTCGATCAGGCCGGCAACAAATTGATGGACAGCCCCTACGAGATCAACCCGGCGGGTTACACCATCCACAGCGCGGTGCATGAAGTCCGGCATGACGTCGTGTGTGTGCTGCATACCCACACGGCGGCGGGGGTGGCGGTATCGGCGCAGAAACAGGGCATTTTGCCGATCAGTCAGCAGTCATTGTTCGTGCTGTCCAGCCTGGCTTATCACGCCTACGAAGGCGTGGCACTGAACCATGAAGAGAAGGCGCGGCTGCAAGCCGACCTGGGTGAAAACAACTTTCTGATGCTGCACAACCACGGTCTGCTGACCTGTGGCGGCACCATCGCCGACACGTTCCTGATGATGTTTACCTTTCAGCGCGCCTGCGAGATTCAGGTGCTGGCGCAGAACGGTGGCGCAGAGCTGATCGCCATCGAACCGCAGATTCTGGCGGGCGCCAAGGCGATGATCGCCGGCGTCACCAAAAGTGCTCAAGGGATGGGTGGCGCGCTGGCCTGGCCGGCGCTGCTGCGCAAACTCGATAAACAAGACCCGGGTTATAAACTCTAAATGGCACTCGCCGAAATTCCTCTGTGTGTCTGGCGTAAGCGCGGCCAGACGTTCGTCTTCCGCGGTCAGACCATCCGCTATTGGGCGGCGGGGCAGGGCGAGCCGCTGTTGTTGATCCATGGCTTCCCGACCGCCAGTTGGGACTGGCATTACCTGTGGCAGCCGCTGGCGCAGCGCTATCGGGTGATTGCCTGCGACATGCTTGGCTTCGGCGATTCGGCCAAACCGGTGAACCACAACTACAGCCTGCTGGAGCAGGCCGATCTGCAACAAGCGTTATTGGCGCACTTGAACGTCGAGCAACCCGTTCACGTGTTGGCACACGATTATGGCGACAGCGTGGCCCAGGAGCTCTTGGCCCGGCACTACGAAGCACGCGCTCATATCGCCAGTTGCGTGTTCCTCAATGGCGGGTTGTTTCCCGAAACCCATCGCCCGGTGTTGATGCAAAAACTCCTGCTAAGCCCCTTGGGCTGGATGATCGGGCTAGCTTTTACCCGTGACGCTCTGGTGAAGAGTTTCAAGCAGATTTTCGGTCCGCAGACCCGGCCCACCGAAAGTGAGCTGGATGATTTCTGGAGCCTGGTCGTGCCCGACACTCAAACTAATAGTCCCTGGCCTGCTGGAGTTCCCCATGAATGAGTCTGTGCGCTTCGAAGATAAAGTCGTGATTGTCACCGGTGCAGGCGGCGGCTTGGGGCGAGCGCATGCATTGCTGTTCGCCAAACAGGGTGCCAGAGTGCTGGTCAATGATCTCGGCGGCTCGGCTCAGGGTGAAGGCGCCAATGCATCGGCGGCCGATCGGGTGGTGGCGGAAATTCGTGAAGCGGGTGGCATCGCCGAGGCTAATCATGACTCTGTCACCGACGGAGACAAAATCGTCCAGCATGCCCTTGATACGTTCGGTCGTATCGATGTCGTGGTGAACAACGCCGGCATCCTGCGCGACAAGACCTTTCACAAAATGGACGACAGCGATTGGGACCTGGTTTACCGCGTTCACGTCGAAGGCGCCTACAAGGTCACTCGCGCCGCCTGGCCACACATGCGTGAGCAAAACTATGGCCGCGTGATCTTCACCGCGTCGACCTCGGGCATCTATGGCAACTTCGGGCAGTCAAACTATGGCATGGCCAAACTCGGCCTCTACGGCCTGACCCGCACACTGGCTATCGAGGGCCGCAAGAACAATATCCTGGTCAATGCCATCGCCCCCACGGGTGGCACCCGCATGACCGAAGGCCTGATCCCGCCGCAAGTATTCGAGCAACTCAAACCGGAACTGGTCAGCCCATTGGTGGTGTACCTGGGCAGCGAGCAATGCCAGGAAACGTCGGGGCTGTTCGAGGTCGGTGGCGGCTGGATGGGCAAGGTGCGCTGGGAGCGCAGCCTGGGCGCCGGGTTCGATCCGCGGGTCGGTTTCTCGCCGGAGGATGTGGCGGCGCATTGGCAGCAGATCTGCGATTTCGAAGGCGCGGCGCATCCGAAGGACAACATTGAGGCGCTGAAGGAAATGATGGAGAACTTGCAGAAGTATTCCCTCTGACGCTGATTGCGCGACATCTGGCGGGGCTTGCCTGAGCCCCGTCATCTCCTCCCGACTACTCCCTGCCTGAAAACCTTTCGCCCATAAAAAAGGCCGCTGCAAACGCAGCGGCCAAAGTAAGACGTGGATCCAGGAGCTACAAATCAACGTCAGTGAACACAGGGCGATGAGTCGAAAAAATATGCTTCAAATCATCTGGATTCTGTCGCCAACGGGGTGGTCTATCATCCCCGTTCTTTGTGCTTTCGGGCCGTTTTCCGTGAAAGCCAGGCAAGAATAAGGTATTGATCACAAAGGAAAAATAGCGATTTCTGACATGCACTGTTACAGTCTTGGCAACAGTCTTCGGCTGACCTTTTGTAACAGCTGCCGCTAGCTGCGCCAGCTGTTACACATCCAACTTCAACCATGTCCCATGCACTGCACTGATAACCCTCCATCCAGCCCATCCATACCCCGCGCAAAACCCCGCCCCATGCGGGCCTTCATCCTTTGGAGGTACATCGCGAATACCTCCTTGGTGCGCTTATCGCTCCCGGCGAGCGGCAGTAGGGTGGGGTCTTCTGTCACTCACCGGGGAAGACGCATGACAAAAACAACAATGCGCGCCATCTTCAAACCGCAAGCGCTGGCCGCTGCGGTGGCCTTGGGCTGCTGTGCCCAGGCGCAGGCTGTTTCATTCAACATCGGCRAAATCGAGGGGCAGTTCGATTCCTCGTTGTCCGTCGGCGCGAGCTGGGGCATGCGCGATGCCGACAAGTCGCTGGTGGGTACCGTCAATGGCGGGACAGGCCAGTCTTCGACCGGTGATGACGGACGCCTGAACTTCAAGAAAGGCGAAACCTTCTCCAAGATCTTCAAGGGCATCCACGACCTCGAATTGAAGTACGGCGACACGGGCGTGTTCGTCCGTGGCAAGTACTGGTACGACTTCGAGCTCAAAGACGAAGACCGCGAGTTCAAGCAGATCAGCGACAGCGGTCGCAAGGAAGGCGCCAAGTCTTCCGGGGCGGAGCTTCTCGATGCCTTCGTTTATCACAACTATTCCATCGCCGATCTGCCGGGCACCGTGCGTGCCGGTAAACAGGTGGTCAGCTGGGGTGAAAGCACCTTCATCGGTAACTCGATCAACAGCATCAACCCGGTCGACGTTTCGGCGTTCCGGCGTCCCGGCGCTGAGATCAAGGAAGGCCTGATTCCGGTCAACATGTTGTTCGCTTCCCAGGGCTTGACCGATCAACTCACGGTGGAAGGTTTCTACCAACTGGAGTGGGACCAGACCGTCGTAGACAACTGCGGCACCTTCTTCGGTAACGACGTGGTGGCGGACGGTTGCAACAACAACTACACCGTCGGCAGCCCGGCGATTGCACCGCTTGCACCACTGGCGGCAGCCTTTGGCCAACCTATCCAGGTCACCCGTGAGGGCGTGATCGTGCCCCGTGGCGGTGACCGCGATGCACGGGATTCGGGGCAGTGGGGCGCGGCTTTGCGCTGGCTCGGTGACGACACCGAATACGGCCTCTACTTCATGAACTACCACAGTCRCACACCGACCGTCGGCACCACCACCGCCGGGCTGTCCACATTGGCCAGCCTGCCGGGTATGGTCAGCACTGCCAACCGTCTGGCCCCGGGCAGCGGTTCGGGCCTGGCGCAAAGCGTAATGCTCGGGCGCGGCCAGTACTACCTCGAATACCCGGAAGACATTCGCCTGTACGGTGCGAGTTTTTCCACCACGTTGCCCACCGGCACTGCCTGGACCGGCGAAATCAGCTACCGGCCTAACGCTCCGGTTCAGGTCAACACCAACGACCTGACCCTGGCGTTGCTCAACCCGATCGCCGGCGGCGCGGCATCGCCTGTTGCGACCCGGCCTGGCGCCGACAATACCGGTTACCGCCGCAAGGAAGTGACCCAGGTGCAAAGCACCCTGACGCACTTCTTCGATCAAGTGCTGGGCGCCCAACGGCTGACCCTGGTCGGTGAAGCGGCGATGGTCCATGTCGGTGGTCTGGAGCCGCGGAGCAAGCTGCGTTACGGCCGTGATTCGGTCTACGGCCAGTACGGTTTCGGTGGCGATACCGACGGCTTCGTCACCTCGACCTCCTGGGGCTATCGCGCCCGGGCGATCCTCGATTACGCCAACGTGATTGGCGGGATCAACCTCAAACCCAACCTGTCCTGGTCCCATGACGTCGCCGGCTACGGCCCCAACGGGCTGTTCAACGAAGGCGCCAAGGCGATCAGCGTCGGTGTCGATGCCGACTACCGCAACACCTATACCGCAAGCTTGAGTTACACCGACTTTTTCGGCGGGAATTACAACACCCTGACCGACCGCGACTTCCTGGCGCTGAGCTTCGGCGTGAACTTCTGATCTGGCTGAGAAGGATGATGTTAATGCGCAAGATGATTCTGCAATGCGGCGCTCTGGCACTGAGTCTGTTGGCCGTCAACGTGATGGCTGCGGTCTCGCCGGAAGAGGCCAATAAGCTCGGCACCACCCTCACGCCGCTGGGCGCCGAGAAGGCCGGCAACGCCGATGGCTCGATCCCGGCCTGGACCGGTGGCATCCCGAAAAACGCTGGCGCGGTCGACAGCAAAGGCTTCCTGGCTGACCCGTTCGCCAGTGAAAAGCCGCTGTTCACCATCACCGCTGCCCCCGCAGACCAACGGCAGCTACACGCCGATTCGCTTCGAGGAAGAGATCGCCGTACCGCAACTGATGAAGGACCTGGACCCGGACAAAGCCGCCAATGTGCTGACCTTCTTCAAACAGTCGGTAACCGCGCCGGCGCGGCTGGCGGGTAACGTATTGCTGGTGCATGAAACCCTCGACCAGGTGAAAGAGCCGCGACTGGCGTGGATCTACAACGCCGGTCAACGTCGAGTGCGCCGTGCACCGCAAGTGGCCTACGACGGACCAGGCACCGCCGCTGACGGCCTGCGGACTTCGGATAACTTCGATATGTTCTCCGGTGCGCCAGATCGCTACGACTGGAAACTGATCGGCAAAAAGGAAATGTACATTCCCTACAACAGCTACAAACTCGATTCGCCGAGCCTCAAGTACGATGACGTGGTGAAAGCCGGGCACATCAACCAGGACCTGACCCGCTACGAGTTGCACCGGGTCTGGGAAGTGGTCGGCACGGTCAAGCCGAGTGAGCGGCACATCTACGCCAAACGCCACATGTACCTCGACGAAGACAGCTGGCAAGTGGCGCTGGTGGACCACTACGACGGTCGCGGCCAACTGTGGCGAGTGGCCGAAGGTCACGCCCAGTACTACTACGATCACCAGACTCCGGCCTACACCCTCGAGGCGCTCTACGACATCATCGCTGGCCGATACATTGCCCTGGGAATGAAGAACGAAGAGAAGCACAGTTTCATATTTGGCTTTGACGCCAAGGCTGCCGACTACACACCGTCGGCTCTGCGCGCCGAGGGCGTTCGGTAAGGGTTTTGATACATTGGCATCACAAAAGGCGACCGGTGGGTCGCCTTTTTTATGGGCGCCAATCAGCGCGCTGAATACCTCTCAACAAGCGGGTTGGAGAGGGTTAGGGTTGTCGGACAATTATAAAAAGGCACGCTGCAATGACCGCCATGACCCCGTGTCTGGACCGTTCTGGATTCCTGCCCCGCCTGTCCTCTCATCACTTGTCGCGGGCTCGCTTGACCGAGCCGCTACTGACCTCCACGGCCCGGGTGAAATTACTTTGCGCCCCCGCCGGCAGCGGCAAGAGTGCGCTGCTCGCCGAGTGCCTGTTGCGGGCGCCATCCCGGTGCCGGGTGCATTGGCTGCCCTTGTCTGGCGTGGTGTCGAGCGCGGCCGATTTTCGTCATCGTCTGGCTGAGGCGCTGGGGTTGGCCTCGTCGGGTGAAACCGAATTGCTGAGCAATCTGGCGCGATTGCAGACGCCGACCTGGCTGTTCCTCGATGACTACTGCCGTCTGCCGAACCCGGAGCTGGACTCGTTGCTGGATCGCATGTTGGCGATCGGCAGCCCGATGCTGACCTGGTGGCTCGGCACTCGCCGCCGGCCGCAATGCAACTGGCCACGGCTGTTGCTTGATGATGAATTGTACGAGTGCGAGAGCGCTTTGCTGGCTTTTACTTCAGGTGAAGTGGAGCAGCTGTTGCGTCCCTGGGTGCCGGATCAGGCCAACAAGGTGGCCAGTCGGGTCATCCAGCGCACCGGCGGCTGGTGTGCCGGTGTGCGGATCGCACTGTTGCAGAAGTGCGACTGGTCGCGTCAGGACACTCCCCAGGGACGGGCGGACACTTTGCTCGATTATCTGGAGCACGAGTTGTTCAGCTCGCTGACGCCTGAGTTGAGCGAGGCCTGGCGCGTGCTGGCCCACTTGCCACGCTTCAATGCCCGACTGTGCGATCACCTGTTTGGGGCCGGGGAGGGCGCGCAGTACCTGAGGACCTTGCAAGCACTGGGTTGTTTTATCGAACCCTGGCGCGACTCCACCGACTGGCTGCAGGTTTTCACCCCGTTCACCCAATTGCTGCGCGATGAGCAATGGCCGGCCGGACGCTCCTGGCATCGGCGGGCCTGCCAGTGGTTCTGCGCCGAGCAGGACTGGAAATCAGCCTTCGAACAGGCATTGCTCGCCGAGGAATACGAAGTGGCGGTCAGCCTGTTGCAGCACTTCAGTTTCGAGCATCTGTTCGAGGAGCAGACAGTGGTGCTGTTGTTGCGTCTGCATGAGCAACAAGGCGAGGAGCTGATGCTCGGCTCGCCGCAACTGATCGGGCTGATCACGGCGGCATCGCTGTTTGCGGGGCGGTTTGAGCAAGCCGGAGCCTGTATCGAGCAGTTGTCGCGATTCGTCCCGCAGCCGTCGGCGATTCTGCAACGGCAGCTGATCGCACGGTGGCAGGCCCAGCAGGGTTGGCTGTTGCATTTGCAGGGGCGGATGGAGGGCTCGCGTGCGCATTTTCTCGATGCGCTGAAGGACCTTGGTCCCGAACTCTGGACTGTACGTGTGATGTGCTTGTCGGGGCTGACCCAGCAAGCATTGCTGCGTGGGGAGCTGGAAGTCGCCCAGGCAATGAATCGTGAAGCGTTGTGCCTGGCGCGTGCGCAAGGTTCACTGGTTTTCGAAGGACTGCTGGAACTGGACCATGCGCAATTGCTGGAGCAGCGTGGTGCTCTCCAACGTGCCGAGGACTTGCTTGCCAATGTTCACGCCATGTTCACCAGGCAGCAACGCGATGCCGAACCTTTGCTCGGACGACTGGCGTTGCAGCGTGGCCGTTTGAATCTGTCCCTGGGACGCGATGCACAGGCGAGCGAGTTGTTTGAAAGTGGCTTGCGGACCTGCCTGCGCAATCACGACAAGCGGGTGCTGTACGGTTTTCTGGGGCTTGCGCAATTGGCGGCCAATCAACGTGACTATGACTTGGCATTTGCTCATCTGCGCGATGCTGAACGGTTGATGCAGCAGCGGCAGAGTCCTGACACCGTTTATCGTGGCGTACTGCTGCAAGTCAGCAGCCATTTCTGGCTGCAGCAGGGCCGGCCAGAACTCGCCTGTGAGGCGCTGAGTCGCGTCTTGCGCCACTATCTGGGCCAGGCGCGGCAAGCACCTCCGGCAACTTTGCTGCTGATTGCCCGGATTGAGTACCTGCTGGTGTTGGCCCAAGTCTATTTGCACCGGAGCGAGGCCCCATTGAACATCCTCGCTCGCCTGCTTGATCAGTCGAAGCGCTCCACTCAGTTGACGCTGGAGGTGGAACTGTTGTTCGCCAGGGCCGAAGTCGCCTGGTTGAATAGTGACCTGGTCAGTGCCAACGAGTTTTTACGCAGTGGATTAAATCTGGTGGAGCGATGTGGTTTGCGGCAGGCGCTGCGCGAACTTCAATTACGCCAGCCTGACCTGCTGTCGGCACTGGGAATGACGGAGCCGAACATTGAAGGCGTAAATCAGGATTATGTATTTATGGAAGGTAATAAACTCGAATCGGTTTCAAATAAATTTATCGGCGTAAACGAGGCCGTTGAACAATTGTCCGAGCAATTGAGCCTCATCCCGTCATTTGCGTCTTTGCTACAAGATTGTCTGGCGGAGGACATGTGGCGGTTGGTGCCGGAACTCTATGTTTCCAGGGTGTTTATCAATTATCGCGGTGCTGCGACTGCCCAAGAGCCGACAGGCTCACTGAATAATGTACTGATGGAGTGTCTGCTGCGCGGAAGTGCACCGAATTATAATCCAGACCAATATGGTGTGTACGATTGGCTGAACGATACGGACGAAAGCGCCCGACACGCTGATCTGGATATTGGGACAGTGAGTCAATTTATCGCCGAATTGCTGCGGACGTTGCCTGCAAAGTTTGTCGTGGCGCTGGATCAGTACTGGGCACGTAATATGGGCAACAACGTGATGCGTAAAGGCCTTCTGCGAAGTTATGCAGTCAAACTCTTCTGGCAGGAATTGAATAGCGTAACGCAAGAGGGCGGTGTCACACCGGAAGACGAAAAAAAGATTTTCGCGTTGACCGGTCCTCTGGTTCCCAGCGCATTTTATGGCGTTGCTGTCCAACTGCACGATGGCGTCTTCAAAACATTGGCTTCGGCTTTTGTCATGCGTCTGGATGGTCAGTCGTCAGGGGCGATTGTTCCTGCGGCGGACAGTGCCATGATTTTATATACGGCGAACGCAGGGGTGGAAAAGTTCGCTACGTCGGCAGCGCTGCATCAAGAAGTCCGGAAACGCCTGAGTACGCCAGCGAGTCGTGGCGAATTGCTGAAGGACTTGGCAGTTGAAGACGCGCAGAAGGTCGAGGCTGATCCAGAGATTCGTTATCCACGAATTGATACGGATGTATTCGGTGTTGGCACAGACGCGCTGTTGGCAAAGCAACGTGCTGACATCAGTCGTCAACTCAAGGGGTTGAGTGGCTCGCGCACGGACAAGGAGAATGTGATCCGAGAAGTTAACGCCCTCCTGCCCTTGAAGGAGCTGCTTGAAAATGCGAAACATCGCACCGCCGCGCTGATCAAGTTGATCAGTAAAAATGTGTGGCCTGAATGGTTGAAGCGCAGTAGCGAAAGGGACCAGAAGATTTATGTCGATCTGGAGCGCACCCTGCTTCAAAGTGAAGTAGATCTGCATCAACGAGTGGGTCATGTCGCGTCGCTGAAAGCCTATACACGAAACAGTGTTCAAGACTTTATTTTTCGGCGTGCTGCACTGCATGTCGATCCTGATTTTGTCCTCGTGACCTTGAACTACAATTTCCGTATGGGCGTGAAGGAAATCAGGCATCAAGAAACGAAAACGTTAACCGAACTTTTTATGTACGGTTTGCATGATAAAGCCGCCCGCTATCAGCTCAAGATCAACGGCGAACATGCGCTGGATTTGACCCCTTCATTCATCGAGTCGGCCATCGAAACGCTCGATGTGCGGATGAAGTACGCAGCGCTGCGGAACGCTGCCTATAAAGAGCCAGAAGTACAAGACGCTATCCATGAAAACCTGGCAAGAGTGACGGCCTTGTCGGTATTCGCCGCCGGGCTGCAAGGTCATTTGAAGGTGCAAAGTCTGGATATGGTGAAACGTTGCAATCTCGGCGATACATCATTGACCACTCATGGTCTTTCTTTTCGTGATGATTATCAGGCATTCAAGGAACTCACCGTTTATACGTCTAAAAGCAATGGTGCGCTTGTTCCTTGTGTGTTATATGCGCCAGGCGACTCACCGTTTATACGTCTAAAAGCAATGGTGCGCTTGTTCCTTGTGTGTTATATGCGCCAGGCG
>NZ_JBFTMK010000481.1:0-3898 GCF_056396965.1 Pseudomonas sp. 05N434 | reverse complement strand
GCCCATATCGGTCGCTTCGGCTACCAGCAAATCAACTTCCTGGCCCGGGGTGTAGTTGGCCGGGGTCTTGTCCAGATAACGGTCCAGACGTGCCGTCGCGGTGATGCGCCGGGTGTGTTTGTCGAGGTAGACGTGCACCACGACATACTCGCCGGCAGTCATCTGGCGCTTTTCTTCGGAATACGGCAGCAGCAGATCCTTCGGCAACCCCCAATCCAGGAACACGCCGATGCTGTTGACTTCAACGACTTTCAAACTGGCGAATTCACCGACCTGAACTTTCGGCTTTTCGGTGGTGGCGATAAGTTTGTCATCGCTATCCAGATAAATAAAAACGTTGAGCCAATCTTCATCTTCGCTGGGAATATCTTTGGGAATATAACGATTAGGCAGAAGGATTTCGCCGTCCGCGCCACCGTCCAGATATAAACCGAAGTTAGTGTGTTTAACCACTTGCAAACTGTTGTAACGCCCGACTAAAGCCATGTCCAATACCCTCATTGCGTGGGCGGCATTCTACCCGGTTTTGCGGGCGGCGTTCGGCGGGCCGGCCCGGTGGCGCGAGAAAATCCACGCAAGGCCCTAATTTCCCTGGGTTTGGCGGGCGTGTTTGGCCGCTCGTCAGGCCGTTCGGGTGGTCTGGACGGTGGCCAGCCCATCCGAAAAGCACTATTTCCCCACTGAGGTTTTTAGTTAAAACAGCAGCTTAGGGGACTATTCCAAATAATAACTTGCGATTATTCGCGCACCTGCCGTGTGTATTTCGGGAGGATATTTACCAAGCAATTGTCAAGTATTTCCTGTACGATGCCTGGCCAAGTTAATTTCTACAGGTTAATGGCCGCCATGCGTGTAAAAGCATCCAACAGCAAAGCAAAGCCAGCTCCAGCCGTTGAAACCAGCGAATCGATCAACAATCAGATCGCTGCGTTCCTCAAGTCCGGTGGCGAGATCCAGCAAATTGCCAAAGGCGTCAGCGGCCAGACGTTCGGCCCGTCCAAGCAGATCACGCTGGGCAAAAAGTAATTCCCCCGCTTTAACTGGTCCCTAAGCGCTTTGAGCTTCGAAGCGCTTGGACTGGAACCCTCCAGCAACACCCCATAAAACAAATCAATATTTCAACAATCGACGAACGGCCCTCGATGCCGAACATTCGCCGGTATGCTTGYACGTGTCTGGATCAAGCGTTTCAGCAGGTTTTCACCACCTGCTCCTCGCAGCTCATGGAGTGACGCATGCTCAAGCCCCCTTTTCTCCTGCTCGCCAGCCTGTTGTGGTGTTCCGTCGCCCATGCGCAAGTCTTCCAGCGCGAATTGGGCGATTTCGATCTCAAACTCGCCACCACCCCCAGCCGCAGCATGGCCCAAGGGCTGGTCAAACCCTCGACGACCGGCTCGTTCCACGGTGGCCTCGACCTGAGCCACGACAGCGGCTTCTACGTGGGCCAATGGTCCCCCAGCATGGGGCTTAGTCCTTCGAGCAACCTTGAAGTCGACTCCTACATGGGCTTTAAACAGCCCTTCGATCACTCCCTCGGCTACGAAGTGGGCATGATTCGTTACAGTTACCCCAAAGCGGATACCCTCGACAGCCAGGAGCTTTTCGGCGGCCTGACCCTACTGGATAGCCGTTTCGGCGCTGCCTTCAGCAACGACCCGGACAAACAGAACAGCACCCTGTTCGCCGACCTCAGTGGCAATCAGCCGTTCGGCATCGGGGTCAGCCTGAAATACACCACTCACCAGCTCAATACGCCGGTATCCGTTGACGGTGGATATGTAGGCAGTTTTACCGACTGGTCGGTGAAATTGTCCCGGCCGTTCATGGGTATCGACTTGGACTTGATCTACAGTGACTCAAGCCTGAGCGGCAGCGATTGCTCCGCCTATTCCGGCCACAATAGCGAATGCGACGGCCTGGTCACTCTCAAGGCTGTACGCGCCTTCTATTAATCGGCTGAACTGCCAGGCTCGTCCTGCGTTCACATAAAAGAACCCAATAAAAAACCAGGTCTTCGCAAGGGCTTGCCATGTCGCATTGGTTGAAACAGATCACCGTCATCCTCACGCTCAGCCTCACCATCGCCGCCTGCACCCGCGTGGGCCTGGCTTACCGCAACCTCGACGTGATCATTCCCTGGACGCTCAGCGACTACCTGGACATGAACCGCCAGCAAAAAGACTGGTTGAACGAGCGGCTCAAGGAACACCTGCGCTGGCACTGCACCACGCAACTACCCGGCTACCTCGACTGGCTGAATCGGTTACAGACCATGATCGAGACCAACCAGATCACCGACGCCGAGCTGCAAGCCCGTACCCAGGAAGCCAAACAAGCCATCGCCGAAACCGCCCGGGAAATCACCCCATCGGCCATCGAACTGCTGCAAGGGCTGGATGACAAGCAAGTCGCGGAAATGAACGACGCTTTCGCCAAGGACCTGCGCAAACGCCAGGAGGAATATCTGAAGCCACCTCTCGAGCAACAGATCAAAGAGCGAAGCAAGCGCATGGAAAAACGCCTGAATGCCTGGCTCGGACCACTCAGCCCAACCCAACAGCAACGGGTGATGGCTTGGTCGAGCGCCCTGGGGGATCAGAACAAAGAATGGATTGCCAACCGCGTCCATTGGCAACAGCAATTCAGCGCGGCGGTCGCGCAACGTCAGAGTCCGCAATTCCCACAGCAAATCGAGACACTTCTGGTCGATCGCGAGAGTTTATGGACCCCCGCTTACCGTGTGGCCTATGCCAACACCGAAGCCCAGGCTCGGGCATTGCTGGTGGACTTGATGGCCGAGAGCACGCCGTTTCAGCGTCAACGGTTGCTGCATAAGATTGAAGACATGCGCAAGGACTTCACTGATTTGAAATGCCTGAAAGCGGCGCAACGAGGATAGGTTCTAAAGCTGCAAGCTTCACGCAATCTGAGCCTTCGACGCCACTTCATCAAACGTCAATTCATCCAGCGCATCTTCCTGCTCATCCAGCACCTGGCGCGGATGCTCATTTCCCGGGATGCTGCTGTCGATCAGGCTCAACAAACTCGAGCCCCGGGGTGTCAATATGTAATTCTCGCCATTGCCACCCTGATCCTCCGGCCGAGGCTCGATATACCCCCGCAACAGCAGTATTTTTTCGTACTCACCGGCCATCGTTTTCAGGCGATCCAGATTCTCGAACGGCTCGCCCGCGGAGGCTTTCGCCGCCGCATACTGCTCGGCATAAGGCCGTGGAGTGAAACTGCGGCCAGCACTGTTCTGCACTTCGTGCAGTAAATGCTCGATCAAATCCCAGTTATAAGTCGTCATCCTGATCAACCTCCAGTGCCCACGAGTGAAATGGCCTTCATAGGTTGTGACCGACAGGGAGTGCAGCCGTTCAGCCGAGTTCTTTCCCCCAACCGACCGGCGGCCTGTCGATTTGAGCGCAGGCCAAACGACTAGGCTGTGTAAGACGGTTTACCCCTCTGCGCGGATCGACTTTCGCCACAGCAAGCAGGAGAAATCAGCATGAACATACAGAATCATCCGGTCGTGTCCCGGGAAGAATGGGTCGCGGCCCGCAAACAACACTTGGCCCACGAAAAAGCCTTCACCAAAGAACGAGACAAACTCAGCGCCGAACGCCGCGCCCTGCCCTGGGTAAAAATCGACAAACCCTACCGCTTTCAGGGCACCAACGGCGAACTGAGCCTGACCGACCTGTTCGGCGGCCGCAGCCAGTTGATCGTCTACCACTTCATGTTCGCCGCTGGCTGGGACGAAGGCTGCCCAGGCTGCTCGTTCCTCTCCGACCACATCGACGGCGCCAACCAACACCTGGCMCACCACGACGTCGCCGTGGTCGCGGTTTCCCACGCACCGTTCGCCGAATTCCAACCGTTCAAACAGCGCATG
>NZ_JBFTMK010000480.1:0-3901 GCF_056396965.1 Pseudomonas sp. 05N434 | reverse complement strand
CCTCAACATAGGGCAGAACCTGGTGTTCAAGGATGACGGGCCAARCATCAGCACCACCGGCACGGAACCTACGTTGACGGTGGACGAGACGGTGCTGGCGACCAATGATACCAAGAGCTTTGCCGCCAACTTCAGCTCGGCGTTTGGCGCTGATGGCGCCGGCACCCTGACCTATGCACTGGGCGTGGTCGCCGGTGGCTCCGGGCTGACCGAYACGGCCACCGGTGAGGCAGTCAACCTGTCGCTCAACGGCRSCGTGGTSGAAGGYCGCACGGCCACCASCARCCWGYTGGTGTTCACGGTCAGCGTCGCCGCCAATGGCGACGTCACCCTCGACCAGMTCCGCGCCGTGGTGCATCCCGATGCGACCAATCCGGATGATTCGAAGACCCTGACTGCGGACACTTTGGTCACGCTGACAGCAACCAAGACCGATGGTGATGGCGACAGCGCCCAGGCAACGCTCAACATCGGCCAGAACCTGGTGTTCAAGGATGACGCCCCCAGCATCAGCACCACCGGCACCGAGCCAACGCTGACAGTCGACGAAACGGTGCTGGCGACCAACGATACCAAGAGCTTCGCGGCTAACTTCAGTTCGGCGTACGGCGCTGACGGGGCCGGCACCCTGACCTACGCACTGGGCGTGGTCGCGGGCGGCTCCGGGCTGGTGGACACGGCCACGGGCCAGGCGGTCAACCTGTCGCTCAACGGTGGCGTGGTCGAAGGCCACACGGCCCTTAGCAACGATCTGGTGTTCACGGTCAGCGTGGCCGCCAATGGCGACATCAYCCTCGACCAACTCCGGGCCGTGGTGCATCCCGTCACGACCAATCCCGATGACTCGAAGACCCTGACCGCGGACAACCTGGTAACCCTGACGGCGACCAAAACCGACAAGGACGGCGACAGCGCCCAGGCGAGCCTGAACATCGGACAAAACCTGGTGTTCAAGGACGACGGACCGAGCATCAGCACCACCGGCACGGAGCCGACACTGACGGTCGACGAGACGGTGCTGGCGACCAACGATACCAAGAGTTTTGCGTCTAACTTCAGTTCGGCGTTTGGCGCCGACGGTGCGGGCACGTTGACCTATGCACTGGGCGTGGTGGTGGGGGCCTCCGGGCTGACCGACACGGCCAGCGGCCAGGCGGTGAACCTGTCGCTCAACGGCGGCGTGGTCGAAGGCCGCACGGCCACCAGCAACTTGCTGGTGTTCACGGCCAGCGTCGCCGCCAATGGCGACGTCACCCTCGACCAGCTCCGKGCCGTGGTGCATCCCAACGCCAGCAATCCCGATGATTCGACGACGCTGTCGGCGGACAACCTGGTGACGCTGATAGCGACCAAGACCGATGGGGACGGCGACAGCGCCCAGGCGACCCTGAACATAGGGCAGAACCTGGTGTTCAAGGACGACGGCCCTACACTTGCCTTCGGCAACCTGATCGGGACCGGTAGTGTCCTTCCACAAACAGGGTACTGGGATCACTCGAACGGAGCCGACGGACTGGGTGCAACCGGGCTGGATATTTCGTTGGTGAACAACCAGTTCACCCTCGTCCGGCCAGACAACACGACCACCACCGGCACCGGCACGCTCACCGAGCAGTCACCCTCACCGGATGCCAATGGCGCCTACCACTTCGCAGGCACGTTGACCGGCGATTTCGACAACAACGCCTCCACGGCAAATACCAGCGTCGACTACACGCTGACCGCCTATACCAATGGCAGCTACACACTGGACTTGGTGCAAGGTTTCAGTTCGACGATCGTGCTCAGCAGCGCCGACGGCTCGCTCAGTGCCGGCGGCCCGGATCCGGTGCGCACGTTGCTGATCCCGGCGCAGAATCCGCCGACTATTCCTTCACCCTCCGAGGAGATTGTGTTCTTTTCCGCCAAGGCAACGGCGTTGCCTTCGGACATCCTGAGCGGTATCGGGCTCGGTAAACCCGACCCCACCGAAGCCCAGCTACAGACCACCCCCCTGCCGTCGTACATCGACCCGGCGGCCATGAACGTCAGCACGTCCGGCATCGGCGTCGGCAATAACCTTCTCCAGGGAGACAGCCTGGCGGCCATCAGCGCCGCCGATGAAAGTTTCGTGATCAATCCGGAAAGCCTGCTGACGGGGATGAAGATTTTCATCGACAACTCCGTGGGGGGGTACAACACGGCGACCGAGGACCTGTACTACCGGATCTACTACGAGAATGGCACGTTTTCGGCCCTCACCGAGGTGAACACTCTGACGCCAGAAGCCGGCGGACAAGTGTCCTTCCTCGTTCAAAAGGAAGGCTCGCTGCTGATTGACGCGGTTCAGCTCACGATGGGCCGAGGCGATGTCAAGATCCCGGTGATCCAGTTCATTCAGCAGACCGAGAACATGGCCAGTGATATCAAGCTGGCGTTCAACGCGACGCTGACGGACAAGGATGGGGACTCGGCGACGAGTGGTTTCAACGCCAACCTGTTCGCCAACGACTTGGGCACCACCTTCGACTTCACGCTGGCTGGCACGGCCGGTGTGCGGGATGCCTTCAACGTCGATTTGTCATTCACCCAAAACAAGTACCAAGTCACCGGCTTCGATGCGAGCGCAGGCCTGCGAGACACGCTGGTGCTCAACGGCGACCAAAGCTCCGTTGTCCAGTCGATCGACAACAGCGGCGCCAACAGCATCGTGACGATCGCCGAAACGGGCGGACAAATCACGACCATCACCTTGGTCGGGGTTGATGTTCTGAATACCGACATTGTCCATGGCAGCGCCTGAGGAAGCGCACGCGTGAAAGAATGCGAGGGTGGCGTAGAAACCACCCTCGCATGCCTTACAGGTCTGATATGGGATTCACGGACGGCGACACAGTGACGGCCTGGGCGCCCCAAAGAAATTCAATGCAGCTCCACCCAAGTGGACTCGGGCGGTTCTTCGTTGTTGGTGAGCCCGTGCTTCTGTGCGTATATCAGCAAGTCGATACGGTTAACGAGATTAAGCTTTTGATAAATATTACTGAGGTGGTTGTGCACGGTGTGCTCGCTGATACCCAGGCGCCCGGCGATGCACATGTATTTGGCAGACGGATCCCCCACGATGGCGCGAATCAGTTCCTTTTCACGCAGCGTCAGCCGCGCCTGTTTCGCCTGCTCCGAATTGCATTTCAAAGGTATATGCCCGGTCGCGGCATAGTCGGAAAGCCCACCGACCCAGGCTCTATCCAGCCCGATGTCGCGATGGTGGACCTGGATGATGGCTCGGATGATCGATTCCGTCGGGTCTTCCGCCAGCACGACGCCGCGTGCGCCCGCCTCTATCGCCTGGGCAACAGGGACGGTTTCGTACAGGCTCTTGAGCACCAGGACTTTCATTTCGGCGCTACGGGCGAGCCCCGCGACGACCGCCAATGGGTTCAGCGCATCCGGAAAGAAACTGAAAAAAATGACATCGGGACGCAACTGATCGGCAAGATCCAGCGCTTTGGTATAGGTGGTGGCCTGCCCGCTCACTTCCATCTGAGGCTTGCGGGCATTGATCAAGTCTTGAAGGCCCATAAGAACAAGAGGACGACAGTCGATCAGCATCACGCTTATTGGTTTTATTTGGGTCGTCATTACCGTCCTGACTCCCTTGAAAAATGAACGATGGCCTCCACCCGCTGGCCTTCCTGGATCAACAGCTCATTCACCTGTCCATCACGATTGATGGACAGATACGAGCGTCGTCAGGCCTTGACAGTGCCCGCCCGGGTATTAGCCCTGGGGGACACTTCCACCCGTTGCACCGGCAGGGATTGCGGACGTTCCCAGAAGCCGGGCAAAAGCCATCGAAACAACAAAAATAGGAATAATCATCAATAGTTTGCGCTTGATGATGTGCTCCCGCGAACCGCTCAAC
>NZ_JBFTMK010000479.1:0-3906 GCF_056396965.1 Pseudomonas sp. 05N434 | reverse complement strand
GTGGAAGGTTCCCGTGACTCAGAAGCCCGACCAGTGTCTTGGTGAATGGATCGACCGTGAAGCACTCGCAGAAGCGATGATTCCGCTTATCGGTCAGCTCTACCGCAATAACAACGTGGTGAGCTCGATCTATGGCCGCAGTCTGATCAACCAGTCTGTCATCGCGATTCTCAAAGCTCACCGCTTTGCTCGCCATCGCCAGTCCGATGACAGCGAATTGTCCGTCCACGAAACATTCCCGCTGCTCAAGGCAATGAGCGAGCTCAAGCTCGGCGCTGCTTCGGTAGATCTGGGCAAGTTGGCCGTCAAATTCAAGGCCGAAGGCAATGGCCGTACCGCCGAAGCGTTCGTCCGTGATGAACTGGCTGATGTGGTCGGCAAGCAGAATGGTTCCGGTCGTACCGGCACCGACGTTGTCCTGTACGGCTTCGGTCGTATCGGTCGTCTGCTGGCGCGCATCCTGATCGAGAAAACCGGTGGTGGCGACGGCCTGCGTCTGCGTGCCATCGTTGTCCGCAAGGGCGCCGAGAACGATCTGGTCAAGCGTGCCAGCCTGCTGCGTCGCGACTCGGTGCACGGTTCGTTCAACGGCACCATCACCATCGATGAAGCCAACAACACCATCACCGCTAACGGCAACCTGATCCAGGTTATCTACGCGAAGAACCCGACTGAAGTGGATTACACCCAGTACGGCATCAAAAACGCGTTGCTGGTGGACAACACCGGTGTATGGCGTGACGCCGACGGCCTGGGTCAGCACCTGGCCTGCCCGGGTATCGACCGCGTTGTTCTGACCGCGCCTGGCAAAGGCAAGCTGAAGAACATCGTTCACGGTATCAACCACGGTGAAATCACCGCTGACGACAAGATCGTTTCTGCCGCTTCCTGCACCACCAACGCCATCGTGCCGGTGCTGAAAGCTGTCAACGACAAGTTCGGCATCGTCAACGGTCACGTTGAAACGGTTCACTCGTACACCAACGACCAGAACCTGATCGACAACTTTCACAAAGGCAATCGTCGTGGCCGTAGTGCCGCGTTGAACATGGTGATCACCGAGACCGGTGCTGCCACGGCTGCCGCCAAGGCGCTGCCTGAACTGGCCGGCAAGCTGACCGGTAACGCGATTCGTGTTCCGACGCCAAACGTGTCGATGGCCATTCTCAACCTGAACCTTGAGAAAGCCACCACCCGTGAAGAGATGAACGAGTACCTGCGCTACATGGCGCTGCACTCCGATCTGCATAAGCAAATCGACTTCGTCAACTCGCAGGAAGTGGTTTCCACCGACTTCGTGGGCTCGCGCCACGCAGGCGTAGTGGACGCTGAAGCGACCATCTGCAACGACAACCGCGTTGTTCTGTACGTCTGGTACGACAACGAATTCGGTTACAGCTGCCAGGTAGTTCGCGTGATGGAAGACATGGCCGGTGTAAACCCGCCAGCATTCCCGCGCTAAGCCTTAGCCGCACATGAAAACGCCCCGACTTCGGTCGGGGCGTTTTTGTTTGTGCGGGGCGCAATCTGCCGGGAGAAAGTGCTGGCAGCCGGTTAGCCGCAAGCCTTCATGTCTACGGGGCCGACAAACTCATTGCCGCGGCCCATCACGCACGCCACGCTCTGGTTGCGCTGACGTTCCCATGCCTGAACCGGGTAGGTCTTGTTCCAGGCTTCGTACAATTGCCGATCCTGTTTCGACAGGCGTAAGCCGTACTGCTTGCTCATGTAGAAATAGGTTCGGGCGATCATGCCGCGAATGGAAGGGCGGGGCATGACCTTCTTCGCCTTGAAGTCGATCTGAGTCAGGCACGAGCCATATTGACCCGATTGCACGGGTAGCCAGCCGAAACTGAAATTGCTCCGATCGCCATTCACCTCGCCGATGCTGGGTACCAGATTGTGCAGGTCGGCCTCAGCTTTTTGATAGGTCGGGTCGTAGCGCGTGCAGTTCTTGCGACCTCCTTGTTGCCAGCACTGACGCTGATGGCCGATCTGCCAGGCCGGGACAATGTGTTCCCACTCGATGCGCGAGGCGCGCTTGGCGTTTTTGCGTGGCACATAACCACAGGCGGCGAGGTTCACGCGGTCGCCGGTGTATTTGCAGCCGCAATAGAACTCGGTGGATTGCGGAGCGTACAACTTCCAGGCGACTTTCTTGGCTTCGTTGAAGGTGCGTGGGGCGCCAGCCTGGGCGCCAAGGGTGATGAGCAGAAACAGCAAAGCAAGCCAGCGGACGCTCATTGACTCAATCTTCCTTCGGCACAACCCAGAAAATCTGCACGCCGCCATCGTCGCGATGGGCGAGGGTGACGTTGTCGTTCTCGTCGATTTCTTCGAGCAAACGCTCCCACTCATCCACGGGTTCGTCCGGAAGACGGAAGATCAGTGCAGCTTTGGCTTTCTGGGCGGTGGGGGAATTGATGATTTTCTGAATGCGCATACCCAGGCGTTCGTAAGCGTCAGGAGAGGCGGAGGTAGTGGCCACGGAGTTATCCTTATTAAGCTGTACGTGCATACAGTATTTAACTGTAGGCATTTTCGCAACTGCTTAAAATTCAAGAAAATCTTCTGACAGTGGTTTTTTCCGTTTGGTGTAGGGCGAAGGGAGATTTTTTATCGGAAAGAGGTCGTGAACCACTCGCCAGGACTGGCGAGTGGTGACAGCGGTGCCCGACCGCGAACGGGTCGGGCGCGGGCGAATCAGTACTCCCAGAACATCCGTTGCAGCTCTTTGCTGTCGTTGGTCTTGGTCAGTGCGACCATGGCCAGGATGCGGGCTTTTTGCGGGTTCAGGTCGTGAGCAACAACCCAGTCGTACTTGTCGTCAGGCTGTTCAGCGTTACGCAGCACGAAACCGCCGGCATTGACGTGAGAAGAGCGAATGATTTGTACGCCGTCTTTGCGCAAGGCCTGCAGGGCGGGAACCACGCGGGACGATACCGAGCCATTGCCGGTGCCGGCGTGGATGATGGCTTTGGCGCCCGACTGCGCAAGGGCTTTGTAGGCGGTGTCGCTGACGTTGCCATAGGAGTAGGCAATTTCGACGTCAGGCAGACTCTTGATGGTTTTGATGTCGAATTCCGAGTCCGTGGTGTGACGCTTGGCCGGCAGGCGGAACCAGTAGGATTTGCCTTCGACCACCATGCCCAACGGGCCCCAGGCACTTTTGAACGCCTCGGTCTTGATGTTGATCATTTTGCTGACATCGCGACCCGACTGGATTTCATCGTTCATGGTCACCAACACGCCTTTGCCGCGCGCGTCTTTGCTGCTGGCCACGGCGACGGCGTTGTACAGGTTCAGCATGCCGTCGGCCGACATGGCGGTGCCAGGGCGCATGGAGCCGACGACGATAATCGGCTTGTCGGTTTTCTCCACCAGGTTCAGGAAGTAAGCAGTTTCTTCCAGGGTGTCGGTGCCGTGGGTGATGACAATGCCATCGACGTCTTTGCTGTCGGCCAGTTCAGCCACGCGACGTCCCAGTTGCAGCAGGTTGTCGTTGGTGATGCTTTCGGATGCGATCTGCATGACTTGTTCGCCGCGAACGTTGGCCAATTGGCTCAGTTCCGGAACTCCTGCGATCAATTGTTCGATGCCGACTTTCGCCGCTTGGTAGGTGGCGCTGTTGGCGGCGCTGGCGCCCGCGCCGGCAATGGTGCCGCCGGTGGCCAGGATCACCACGTTCGCCAGTTTCTGTTGGGTTTCGATTTCTTTTGCCTGAAGGGCTGTAGGCAGAAGCATAAGCAGGGCCAAGGCGCCCGGAATAAAAGTGTTGAAGGCAGATTTCATTATTGTTTTCTCTAGTAGTGAGGCGGTGCAGATGCAAGTTCATCTAGAAGCGCCCCAAGCAGATCTGAACGCCGGGGGTGTAGAAGAAGAGCAGGATCTGTACCAGTCGGACGC
>NZ_JBFTMK010000478.1:0-4858 GCF_056396965.1 Pseudomonas sp. 05N434 | reverse complement strand
CCCACGGCCTGAGCGCCAAGGACGTGCTGGTCAGCGGGCACAGTCTCGGTGGGCTGGGGGTCAACAGCCTGGCGGAGTTGAGCGGCAATAACTGGGGTGGTTTCTTCAAGGACGCCAACTACATCGCCTTTGCCTCGCCGACCCAAAGCGCCACCGGCAACAACGTGCTGAACATCGGTTACGAGAACGACCCGGTGTTTCGCGTGCTCGACGGCACCACTTTCAGCAGTGGCTCGCTGGGCAAGCACGACGGTCATCAGGATTCGGCGACCAACAACATCGTCAACTTCAATGACCAGTACGCGTCCACCGCGCAGAATCTGGTGCCGTTCAGCATCCTCAACCCGCTGAACTGGTCGGCCCATGGCTCGTTGGGCTATGCCGACGGCTTGAACCGGGTGATCGACTCGCGCTTCTACGACCTCACCGACAAGGACTCGACGCTGATCGTGTCCAACCTGTCGGAGTCGTCCCGAGGCACCACCTGGGTCGAAGACCTGGGCCGCAGCGGCGAGCCCCACACCGGCAGCACGTTCATCATCGGCACCGACAGTAATGACTGGCTCAAGGGCGGCGCCGGCAATGACTTCATCGAAGGTCGAGACGGTAACGACCGGTTCCGCGATGACGGCGGCTACAACCTGCTGCTGGGCGGCAAGGGCAGCAACACCTTCGAGCTGCARAAGCCGTTGCAGAACTTCAGCTTTGCCAATGACGGCGACGGCACCCTGTATGTGCGCGACGCCTACGGCGGCATCAGCATGACCCGCGACATCGGCGCGCTGGTGAGCAAGGAATCGGGCTCGTGGTGGGGCAGCAAGGAGGTGACCTACAACGTCACCGCCAATGGCTTGCTCAATGGCACGGAACTGACCCACTACAACCATTCGCTCAACGGCGATGCCTTCAGCAACACGCTGGTGGCCAGCGTCGACGGTGACTGGCTGTTCGGCAATGCCGGCGACGACCTGCTGCGCAGCGATAAAAGCCATGTGACCTTCGTCGGCGGCACGGGCAATGACGTGATGCATGCCTCGGGCGGCGGCAACACCTTTTTGTTCAGCGGCGCCTTCGGTTTCGACGCGATCAATGGCTACCAGGGCAGCGACAAACTGGTGTTCATGGGCGTCCAGGGCGCGGGGCAGGGCTATGACTACACCCAGCACGCTTCACAGGCCGGCAACGACACGGTGCTGAAGATTGGCGATTACGCCGTGACGCTGGTGGGGGTGGGACTGGATAACCTGTCGGCTTCGGGAATTACGTTTGCGTAAAGGCGGCATGCACTAGAGGCTCCGGGGCGCCTCGTGATCGAGGCGTCCTGGCTGTGAGCTATCTCTGACAATTCCAACAAAGAGAGAGGCAATACCAATGGGTGTGTATGACTACAAGAACTTCGGCGCAGCAGACTCCAAGGCGTTGTTCAGCGACGCCATGGCGATCATGCTGTATTCCTATCACAACCTCGACAACGGTTTCGCCACCGGTTACCAGCAAAACGGTTTCGGCCTGGGCTTGCCGGCCACCCTCGTGACCGCGCTGATCGGCGGCACCGACTCCCAGGGCGTGATTCCCGGCATTCCCTGGAACCCCGATTCGGAAAAGGCCGCGCTCGACGCCGTGCAAAAGGCCGGCTGGACCCCGATCACGGCCACGCAACTGGGCTATGACGGCAAGACCGACGCTCGCGGAACCTTCTTCGGCGAGAAGGCCGGTTACACCAGCGCGCAAGTGGAGATCCTCGGCAAGTACGACGCCCAGGGTCATCTCACGGAAATCGGCATTGCCTTTCGTGGCACCAGCGGCCCAAGGGAAATCCAGATCGGCGATTCCATCGGTGATGTGATCAACGATCTGCTGGCGGCGCTCGGCCCCAAGGATTACGCAAAAAACTATGCGGGCGAAGCCTTCGGCAATTTGCTCGGCAAAGTCGCGGCGTTTGCCCAGGCCAATGGCCTTGCGGGCAAGGACGTGCTGGTCAGCGGCCACAGCCTCGGCGGGTTGGCGGTCAACAGCCTGGCGGACTTGAGCAGCGAAAAATGGTCCGGGTTCTATCAGGATTCCAACTACATCGCCTACGCCTCACCGACCCAAAGCAGCAGCGACAAAGTGCTGAACATCGGTTATGAAAACGACCCGGTGTTCCGCGCGCTCGATGGCTCGTCGTTCAACCTGGCTTCGGTGGGGGTGCACGACGCTCCCAAGGATTCAGCGACCGATAACATCGTCAGCTTCAACGACCACTACGCCTCGACGGCGTGGAATGTGTTGCCGTATTCCATCACCAACATCGCCACCTGGATTTCACACTTGCCCACCGGTTACGGCGACGGCATGACCCGGGTGCTGGAGTCCAAGTTCTACGACCTGACCAGCAAGGACTCGACGATCATCGTCGCCAACCTCTCGGACCCGGCGCGAGCCAACACCTGGGTCCAGGACTTGAACCGCAACGCCGAAACCCACAAAGGCAGCACCTTCATCATCGGCAGCGACGGCAATGACCTGATCCAGGGCGGCAAGGGCAACGACTACATCGAAGGCCGCGACGGTAACGACACCTTCCGCGACAGTGGTGGCTACAACATCCTGTTGGGCGGCAAGGGCAGCAACGTGCTGGACCTGCAGCAGTCGGTGAAGAATTTCGTCTTCGCCAATGACGGTGTCGGCAACCTGTACGTGCGCGACGCCAATGGCGGCATCAGCATCACCCGCGACATCGGTAGCATCGTCACCAAGGAGCCGGGGTTTCTCTGGGGCGTGTTCAAGGATGACGTGACCCACAACGTCACCGCCAATGGCCTCACCGTCGGCAGCAACCTGACCCAGTACGCCTCGAGCGTGAAGGGCACCTCCGGCACCGACACTCTCAAGGCCCATGCAGCGGGCGACTGGTTGTTTGGCCTGGACGGCAACGACCACTTGATCGGCAGCGCCGGCAACGATGTGTTTGTCGGCGGGGCGGGTAATGACCTGATCGAGTCGGGCGGCGGGATTGATACTTTCCTGTTCAGCGGCGCGTTTGGCCAGGACCGGGTGGTGGGCTACCAGGCCAACGACAAACTGGTGTTCCTCGGGGTTCAGGGCGTTGCGCCAAACGACGACTTCCGCGCCCATGCCACGGCGGTGGGGCAGGATACGTTGCTGACGTTTGGCAGTGATTCGGTGACCCTGGTGGGTGTCGGGCTGGACAGTTTGTCCAGTAGCGCGATTGTGATCGCCTGAGGGTGAGGCGGCGCCGGTAAGGGCCTCTTCGCGAGCAAGCTTCGCTCCTACATTGGAATCCATTTCCCCTGTAGGAGCGAGGCTTGCCCGCGAAGAACGATAACGCGGTAATCCTGCCTGTCCCCGTGACTCACTGGCCACACCCGGACTCGAATACCTGCCTCAACAGCAACTGGCCCTAAAGCATCAGCCCATCCACGCGTTATCCTTATGACGCCGGTGCTGCATGCCGCCATTGAGTACAGGAGATTTTGCAACGTGAGTAACAGCAAGAGGTACACCTTCGGTCTGGCGCTGGCCTTGTTATCGGCAGCCGCCGCCGCAGAACTGCCTCAGAGCTCGATTCTGACCCGTTACGGGGTCACCTCCGATCAACTGCCGAAACCGCCAGCAACCGAAACCGCCAAGCCCGTCGAAGAAAAAAGCCGCTTCCAGCTCCAGCCGGAACAGCCAGCTTGCGAGGCTGCGTTCGGGTGCAGATCAGTCGTAAAACCAGACATTGCGGTGCATCAGGCAGACCGCGTTAGCCGGATTCACGACTGCTTCGCAGCCGAACGCAGCCTCGCAAGCTCGACAGCTGCTACGGCGAACGCACAAAGAGTGCGTTGCGGCTGAACTGACCGGCATTAGCCCCTGAGCGCCCGTTACTGCATCGGCGTTCAATAACCCTGCGCGCGATCGATCTCGCCGAGCATCGGCTCACCCCGTTGATGCCGGCGGATGTTCTCCAGCAATACCCCGAACGCGCTTTCCGGCTGGGTCATCGCGGCGATATGCGGTGTCAGCAGAATCTGCGGGTGGTGCCAGAACGGATGATCTACCGGTGCCGGTTCCTGTTGCAGCACATCAAGGACTGCGCCGCTCAAGTGCCCGCTGTCCAGCGCTTCCAGCAGATCCTCTTCGATCAAATGCCCACCACGGCCCATGTTGATCAGCGCCGCGCCCTTGGGCAGTTGCTCAAACAGGTTGCGATCAAGAATGCCCTGGGTCTGTTCGGTCAGCGGCAACACACACAACAGAATGTCGCACTGGCTGAGGAACGCCGACAGTTGCGCGTTGCCGGCATAGCAATCGACCCCCGGAATGTGATGGGCACTGCGCGCCCAGCCAGACAAGGCAAAGCCCAGCGGTTGCAAGGTCGCCAGAATCTGCTGCGCCTGGRCGCCGAGCCCCATGACCCCGACCCGACGTTTGGCCGCCGGTTGCAGCAAGTGCGCCTGCCAGCAGCGGGCCATTTGTTGCTGGCGGTAGCGCAGCATGTCGCGGTGCAGGCTGAGTACGGCAAAAGTCGCGTATTCGCACATGCCACGGGTGATGCCCGGATCCAGCAGACGCACCACCGGCAAGCTCGCCGGCAAGCGACCGAGGTCGAGTTGATCGACGCCGGCGGAYAAGGCAAACAGCACTTGCAGATTCGGCAGCACAACGTCGAGATCGTCAGGTGCCTGCCACGCGGCCAGGTATTGAATGTCCTTCGGGTCGCCGATGTCCGGCCAGGCGCGCCATTCAATATCCGGGGCGTGTTCGGCAAACAGCGCTTGCCACTGTTTGCCGCGCACAGGGTCAGCTTTATACAGCAGGGCCATGGGCATTTCCTGAAAGGTGAAGGGGCTGCCCATCATCGCGCAATACC
>NZ_JBFTMK010000477.1:0-3921 GCF_056396965.1 Pseudomonas sp. 05N434 | reverse complement strand
CTTGTATCGGCGTGTTACAGAAACGCACCAGATCCCGATTTCACTGTCTGATCTTTCGACAGTCGCCGAACAATTGACTGTCGCCTGCCAGCGTCGCTGGTGTGGCTCACTCGCGGTCCAGGAGGCCGCCATGCTCTGTCGAAAACAGCTCCGCCATATTCTGCTGATCGTTCTATCGGGATTGTTTCTTGGTGCGTGCGTGCCCTATTCCGATGGCGACAGCTACTACCGCTCGGATGTCTACACGTCCCCAGCGCCGTATTACTCCGATGGTGGTTACTACACAGCTCCGCGCAGGTATTACTCGCCGCCTGCACGGTATTACCAGCCATCGCCACGTTATTACTACCAGCCGCGGGTTTATCAACCGGCACCGCGCTATTACGACTACCGCGGCAACCAGAGTCGCGGATGGGACCGTCATGACCGCGGTGGTTGGGATGGTCGTCGCGACGGTTGGGATGGTCGTAGTCGCGGCAACTGGAACGACGATTCCCGGGGCCACAGTGGACGGGATCACCATGGCGGAAGAGGCGATCATGGCGATAACGATGGTCGAGGCGGCCGTCGCTAACTCCTCAATAGAAAGCGGCGCTTGAAGCGCCGCTTTTTTGTGCCCGGATTTCAGTATTCCGACAGATCGGCCAACGGATGCCGACCTTCCCAGACCTTGTGAAAATGCGCTTCCACCGCCGCCTCCGGCACCGTGTTGATATCCGGCCAGTGCCAGTGAGGTTTCTGGTCCTTGTCGATCAACCGCGCGCGCACGCCCTCGCTGAATTCCGGATGACGGCAGCAATTGAGGCTCATGGTGTATTCCATCTGAAAGACTTGAGCCAGCGACAGGTGCCGGGCGCGGGCGATCTGTTCCCACACCAGATGAGCGGTCAGGGGCGAGCCTTCAATCATGGTGCAGGCCGCACGACTGAGCAGCGGGTCTTTATGAACGCGTAGCGCACTGATGGCCTTCCAGGCACAACGAACGTCGCTGACATCCAGCAACTCGTCGATCTGCTGGCGTCGCGGCAGCCACTGCGCTTCGGGCATTTTTACGAGCGCTTCTTGTTGCAAGGCCTTGAGCAGACTGTTGAGCTGCATGGCGGTCTGTTCCTGCCAGTTCAATTGCAGCAAACCTTCGATCAGCTCCGGCTGTTGTTGATCGAGCAAAAAGCGGTCCGCGAGGTCCAGATCGATTGCATCGCGACCGTTCATCCGGGCGCCGGTCAAGCCGAGAAACAATCCGAGCTTGCCGGGCAGCCGCGACAGAAACCAGCTGGCGCCGACGTCCGGGTACAAACCGATACTGATCTCCGGCATCGCCAATCGGCTGCTCGGCGTGACAACCCGAATGCCCGCCCCTTGCAGCAGCCCCATGCCGCCGCCCAGCACGTAACCATGACCCCAGCAGATCAACGGTTTCGGGTAGGTGTGCAACTTGAAGTCGAGGCGATATTCTGCCGCGAAGAAGTGCGCAGCCAAGGGCGGTACTTCCCCGGGATGGGCGCGACACGCTTCCACCAGACTGCGCACTTCACCGCCGGCGCAAAAGGCCTTGTCGCCATTGCCGCGCAGCAGTACACAAACGATCTGTGGTTCCTTGGCCCAGGCGTCCAGTTGATCGCGCAAGGCGTTGATCATCGGCAAGGAGAGGGCGTTGAGGGACTTTTCGGCATCCAGGCTGGCGATGCCGATGCGTGCGCCGTCGGTGCCGGTGAGTTCTTCGAAGTGCAGATTCATCATGACCTCGATCGGGAATTTGAGCGTTCAGTATGATCGCTCTATAGGAAAATGCCGGATCTGCGTCAGATCAATTGACAAGCGTGATGGGCTTTCCTAGGGTTCGCCCCATTGTTTTTGCCGGATGTAACCATGACTGCTGACGACCGTATCAAACTCGAACCGAGCTGGAAGGAGGCCCTCCGTGCCGAATTCGACCAGCCTTACATGGCAGAGTTGCGCACTTTCCTGCAACAGGAACGCGCGGCGGGCAAGGAGATCTATCCGCCGGGACCGTTGATTTTCAATGCGCTCAATTCCACGCCGCTGGACAAGGTCAAGGTGGTCATCCTCGGGCAGGATCCATACCACGGCCCGGGTCAGGCCCATGGGCTGTGCTTTTCGGTGCAGCCGGGTGTACCGGCGCCGCCGTCGCTGGTGAACATCTATAAAGAGTTGAAACGCGACCTGAACATCGACATCCCCAACCATGGCTACCTGCAGAGTTGGGCGGAGCAGGGCGTGTTGATGCTCAATACCACCATGACCGTGGAGCGGGCGAATGCCAACGCCCACGCGGGCAAGGGCTGGCAGCACTTTACCGACCGGATTATCGAAGTGGTCAGCGAGCACCAGCCGCATCTGGTGTTTTTGCTGTGGGGCGCGCATGCCCAGAGCAAGCAGAAACTCATCGACGCCACCAAGCATTTGGTATTGACGTCGGTTCACCCGTCACCGCTGTCCGCTTATCGCGGCTTCCTCGGGTGCGGGCATTTCAGTCGGGCGAACAAGTTTCTGGAACAGAATGGCGAGACGCCGATCGAGTGGCGGTTGCCGCCGGTGTGAAGAGTGTGAAGAGTGTGGCGAGGGGGCTCATATCAGACGGAATCCGGCTCCCGGTTCCAATACCTGAACAACGGCTCTGCCAAAAACAACACGAACAACAGCCGCATCACCTGCATCGCCGTCACCAGCGGTACCGATAGTTGCAGGGTTTCAGCCGTCAAACTCATCTCGGCAATCCCGCCGGGCATCATGCCCAGCGTCAGCGAACGCAGATCCAGATGGGTCAATACACTCAACCCCAGTGCCGCCAGCGTGGCGATCAACATGGTCAACACCGTGCCGATCAGGGTCCGGCCCATGAAGGACGGTGCCCGTCGGAAGAACTGTCGATTGAAGTGGCAGCCCAACCCGCTGCCGATCAGCCACTGGCCGATCTGACTGCCGCCGTTGGGCAAGCCGATGTGCAGGTCCCAACCAATGCTCACTGCCGCACTCACCAGCAACGGCCCGAACAGCCAGGGGTTGGGTTGCCGCAGGCGCTCCCAGATCCAGGCGGCCAGGGCGCCCGCCGGGAACAGAAGGGCCAGCCACCACCAGTTGACGGTCGCTGCATGCAAGGCCGGCGCACCGTCGCCCAACAGATACTTGAACGCCGCTGGCACACACAGCACCACCACCAGCACCCGCAAGCTTTGTCCCGCCGCGACACGGCTGAGCACCGCGCCATTGCGGGCGCCGAGGTTGACCATCTCCCCGGAGCCACCGGGCATGCTGGAAAAGAACGCCGTGGCGCGATCTTCGCCGGTACGCCGCATCAACCAGACCCCGACCACCGCGGACAGGCTGGTGACCAACGCACCGAAGAAGATCAGACCGAAGTGGCTCAGCACCTGCTCCATCACCACCGGGGTGAAGTGCAGGCCGATGCCGATGCCGACAACCCACTGGCCGCACTTGCGCCCGCCAGGGATTTCCGCCAGTTGCCAGGGTGTCAGGCAGCGCACGAGGATGATCGCCAGTAACGAGCCGACCATCCACGGTAGAGGCCAGCCGATCTGGCTGGCGAGGTAACCGCCCAGCAGACCGACCAGCGGTGTACCCCACCAGGCTTTGAAGGGTGTTCGATCAGGCATCGGCGATAGCGCGCCGGGCGACCGAACGTTTGCGCCAGATGCGCAGCAGCGGCATCAGCAACATGATGGCAGTCAGCACCCAGCAACCGAACGTGATCGGGCTCGACCAGAGGATTTCCAGTGCACCGTTGGAAATCGACAGCGCGCGACGCAGGTTCTGTTCCATCAGACCACCGAGGATGAAGCCCAGCAGTACCGGCGACAACGGGAAGTCCAGCTTGCGCAGGATGTAGCCGAAGATGCCGATGCCGATCATCAGGAACAGGTCGAAGGTGGTGGCGTGTAC
>NZ_JBFTMK010000476.1:0-6205 GCF_056396965.1 Pseudomonas sp. 05N434 | reverse complement strand
GGGTGGACGATGCTGCGACCGAGAGCTCGGCAGAGTGGCGGGCGAAGCCCCGGGAAGTCAGCGTAGGGTTCTACGCCTACGAGTTGGGGCAGGAGCGGGTGAGCACGCTATACGCGATTTGGCCAGGGGGCCTAACTGCCTGAGTCTTTGAGGAAAAGGGCGTTTGGTAAAACGACAGGACGCTCGATCTCCTCCTTGCAAATCGCGGGGGGAATGTCGAACGTTCGACGGGATACAAGCATCGCTGGAGGTTAGGTTCGATGCGGTATAGTCCATCCGAGCATGCGGTCGACCGGTTGAATCCGCAGCCAAAAGCAGCCCTTCGATGTATCTACAAAACCAGAGGCGGTTTACTTACAACGGAGATGCGGCCAACCCCAACCTCAACAACTCCTTACGTAGCAGCGAGCGCTCAAGCACAGCCATTCCGGCCTGCCATTCGATCGACAGCAAATGGCTCAACTTTTGTTGGCTGACCAAGGGCTCAGCCAGAAAGTAGCTTTTGCACTCGCGGATGCTGATGACGTTCAACAGCCAGTCTCCACCCTGCCCCGCCAGCCAGTGACCGATCGTTGACCGATGCGTTCGGATCAGCGCGCTGGCATCCCACACCGCCATCTGCGCGAAAACCTGCGGCAGGTTGCTATCGGCTTTCAGCCGCTTCATATCAACCGCCAACGCGCCAATCAGGTCTGACTCGATAGTGGCTTGGCACTCGGAGAAATACCGCTCGGGCCAGTCCGCTTCCAGTTTCGCCCGCCGTGCGAGGACTTCATAAGCCCGGATATCCGATTGGGTGGTCAACTGCCCTGTGAAATTCAGGGTATTGTCCAGAATTGCCGTGGCCAGCAACGCAGCACTTTTTTCGCTGATCAGCGGCAACAGCCCTGCCGCTTCCCAATGCTGAAAAATCAGCGTTGCCGCTGCGCCGATCGGCAGGATGTCTGCCGCAGGTCCGAGCTTCTGCGCCCAATAGTTTTCAAAGCCTGGGTGATGGTCCGATGTCCAGATACGCCGAGCCTGAGGTCACCACCCTCATGACACGTGGGCCGCATTGCTGGCTGCCAATTGGCCGAAGACATGAGGATCGTTGACTAGCGGGGAGAAAGAATCGGTGATGAATAAAAGATATTTCTCACCTGCGTCATAGACGGCGCAATCATCAAAAGACTCAAAGCCCAATACCACCTTGTCATCCGAAACCGTATTGGCTGTTGCAGTTTGCAACAGAATCTTCTGGATCTTGCACCCGCATCCACCACTCTCAGATTTATCCATGATCTGACAAGACATCGACATCGGCTGTCCTTAAAATCCATTTTCCATAATTAAAACAGCACATTAKCGTGCCGAAAMAYTCTGTAATGCCCWATTTTCTKCCGACAAGACTCGTATGCTTTCATTGCGAAAAYATGACGGACTGGAGGAATTTTGAAGTCATGCGGACCGACCCGAAGCGAACATTGCCTGTAGCCGAAGTTGACCGTCCATGAAGCCATATTGCAGCATGGTATTGAACGTGTGGCAGCGCTGTGCGGCCATCCTGTTGGCCGGAAAGCCTTATGAGTGATGCAAKCGTTACCGTCGCACCTAACCGGAAGAAGCTCATGATCAGGGTGTTACCGAAGAATGAACTCAAGGAGCTTTCGGTGAAAGCTGAAGCAGACGGTTTAACGCTGAGTAATCTTGCCGCCACTTGCGAGAAGTTTGATGTAGCACCGCAAGATGTGCTGAACGAGCTGTCCGTCACGGTTGCGGAAGGCTATCTACAGGGATCTTTGATCTATGATTTTTGCGACGGCGTCATGAACGGGATCATAAATGCCGTGATTGRAGTGGGCATGACTAACGAAATGCCTCAGCCCGCTTTCTCGCTTTACCAAGCATTCGATCAAGGTGAATGGATCCGCAGTAACGACCCTCCGGAGACTGACCCGAGTGAGAAATACACGAAGCCGGTGGTCCAGGAAATAATGCGTACCCTTAGAGGTTAGCTTTCACAAATTGAGAGTTTATCGCTTTTGGGCTGGAAGCGGGCTTGCATCGACCGGCTGAATCCACAGGCGAAAGCAGCTCGCCACAGAATTTATAATTGACCATGACAAAGCATGACAAAGGGGACTGATTTATTTCCTTAAAAATATATCAGTCCCCTTTTCCATAGACTAAAAAATCGATAGAACTGAATATGAGCGAGCTACCGAGGTCCGGTGCGGGCCATGATGATGCAATACGGAAGAAAATCCATGCTGCCATAGCTACGAGAAACTTGGCAAGTGCATCGAACAATACCAAGTGGGATGAGCTGATCAACCATTTCCGCCAGTGTCAGGGTTGGCGTCCGTCTTACCGATCCAAGTCCGTCACTGGATATGTCTCAGGGTGGGATGTCGAGTGGTTTTACCATCTGCCGTTTCCATTTGCGTCCGTCGAATGGTTCGACATTGGCTTGTCAGAAGCCGCCCCCTCAAAAGGAAGGCTGCTTGCAAGTACAACCATTGACCATACAGACGAAATATCGAAGGTGGTCGCACAAATTGGCTTCGAGTTTGACGTGCGCGCCGACGTTCTGAGAATTTGGGGATACTTCCCAAAATCGTATGAAGATTTTCCGCCAGTATAATAGTCTGCGAAAAAAGGAGACTCATTGTCTCAAGGGCCCCATATAGCATAGTCGCTGACAGCTAATCCCGTTTTCAGGGTGACCGCATCACCCTGTCGTCGAAGCCAGCGCATTGTGTAGTTCTTGTCGGGCGAGAGGAAAATCCTCAAGCGTCATCCGGACGCTCAGCGTTTCGCGGGCTTTGGCCACCGATGCAGGCCCCAGGATCACAATGGCTCGTATGGCGGCCCAGCGAGTAAAATGGTTCTCTGGGTCTGAAACCAGTGAAAGTATCTTTTCAAAGTCCGCATCGTCGGATGCGTGCTCTGCTAACAACCTAGCAGTACCTAAGATATCAATTGGGTATGCAACTTGATGTACGCCCAGATACATCGCCCTGTCGATCAATTCGTCAAAAGAAGAGTCCATGGTGCCTCATAAGGTAAACAAAAATCCCCCACGCACCTGAATCCACTTATCCTGTCAGATTCCACTAGCGGTGCGACCRTAACCTCCCAGCTTACCCAACCGATCAGCCTGTGTCTGAGATCAGTAAATCATCGGCACGATTTTAAGCGTGGCGGCTGACGTGCATGTCAATGAACGCAATTCAGATGACAGGTTTGGGTCGACTGCCCCCTTCACGACAGGCAGAAATCGGCCGGAAGCATCCTTTCCAACTGAATGCAGTCGACCTGAGAAATTGGTTAAAGTGTTAACAAGACAGCCCGCACGAGCATTAAAAGGATTAAAAAATGAACTTAATAAGGGAATGGCTGGGTAGACTGAAGAACCAGCAAATGCCGGCTTCCTCATTGGCGGAACAGCGGCGAAACGAAGCGTTGGAACTGCTAGGGAATGCAGAGGACAATGGAAAATGGATAGAGGTCAGTACTCACTACAACGGCTTCATTCGAGAAGTCGCTGTCAGGGGGCTGTGCAATAATCCTTCTCCTGAAGCGTTAGTAGCTTTGATACAGCGTTTGAACGACTGGGTACCCCAGATTCGCGATCTAGCGTTGGAGGGGCTGAATCACTATATGACTCCATCCCAGGCTCAGGCGCTATTGTTCGCGCTGGAACCTCTCATAGCGTTGGCCGCGCGCCGAAGAGCCGATCATGGTCCCACGCTCATGGCCGCTCGCTCTGTACTGCAGTCACCCGAGATCAAGACTGAGGTCTACGCCAATTTCCTTTCGCAACAAGGTAAAGCTGCGCGCTATCTGTTTGCGCTATTGCTGGAAAAGGACTCAGCGCCGGAGACGCTTTTAAGGGACGCCCTGRCCCATCGCGAGCTGACCGTACGGTTAGCTGCCGTGTCAGCATGTCAAGATTTACCAGCTGCGCAAGCATCACCACTGTTACTTGAAGCCCTATCACGACCCGGCGCCAAAGTGCGTGTTTGCGTGCTGCGCGCCCTACTGCCGTTGGTCGACGATCCGAAGCCATTGTTGCGCCAGGCCTTGCTGGATGCATCGACCTCGATCCGTAGTTTGGCGCGCTGGGCAGCAGTACGCCATAACGTCGATGCAAGCGCCATCCTGACGGAGAAATTGAATCTGGGCTTTCCACCACGGAAACAGGATTGGCTCGGTATTATTGGCTTGGCAACCGAACTTAAAGTCCCTCTGGACAAGCGGTGGCTAACAGAAGCGATGCGCTCTCACTATTCCTCCGTGCGGCAAGCGGCCATACGCCTGCTTGGCGACAACCAATTGACCGAGTTGCTGAGGGCGCTTGACGACCCATCAGACAAAGTGTTTTACGCCGCAGTCGCTCAACTGAACAAGCAACCTTGGAAATCTGTGACCCCTGGATCAGGCGACAAATTAGATCGGGATTGGCATGAACTGTCGACGGCACGCCGCCAAGCGATACTTCAATTGAGGCCGGGTTGGCAGCAGGTGGCGTACCTACTGGGGCGGCTGAGCACTGAAACAGGTGCACAGGCTTTTTGGCTACGTCATTTTGAAGTCATGCGGACCGACCCGAAGCAGCAAAAAGGGAACTGATTTATTTCCCTCAAAAAAGTCAGTCCCTTTTTCCGATTTGCAACCGCTCGACCCCTTTTTGCAAATGTCCGTAAGACCCACAACTCCCGCCCCTGGGTCACTGCCATCGTGCTGTTCGGCTTGGAGGTCGAAGGTGACGCCCCGGTTTATCTTGAAATCCGCTTCGAGGACTACCAGGCACTGCAAATCGAAGACGACCACCTCATGCTGACTCTGGAGGAGACCATGAAGTGCGCAGAGGCCGAGTACGGCATTGTCCCGAGCGACTGGCGAGCAATGAGTCAGCACGAAATTGATCGTATCCCTTTTTCCTGAATGCCAGGAGCCACTAAGCGATTCGCAAGAACGCAACCAGGGGACAATCCCCGAAGATTTGCAGTTATCATCAGGCCACCATCCAAGAAAAGGACTTCACAGATGAAGCGTCTGTTTGCCTGCACCCTCCTGGCTCTGGCCGTCGTCAGCTACGCCAAGGCTGACCAGAGCACCTTCGAAGAAACGAACCAGTGCTCGGAAGATATCGACTGCCAMGGGGATTTCATTTGCAAAAATGGCCAATGCGATATCCCTGAGCCCCTGCAAAGCCCCATTGTAAAGCCCATCGCCACGACGCAAATCGCGCAGCCTGCACCACCTGCGCCTCCCGGTGTTGCCTATGAAACCTTGCCCGTGAGTGCCGAGCGAGCAGGGCCTTTCACTACCGAGACCAAGGAGATGGGGACCGCTCTGAATTATCAATCGCGGGCTGGCGTGGTGAATCTCATGGAATCAATTGTGGAGCAGGCTGAGTACACCGGTTACGTGTCTATTGAAAAGGCTTATACGTTTGGGCCGAGTAAATATGTGGTGGTGGTTTCCACGGGAGAGGGAGGGAATGGTTGTCCGGCATCTACTTATGTTTTCAGTTTTGACAGCAAGGCTGAGCGTGTTGATGGAACGCGGGTGGTGGATGGGTGTTCTGAGTTGGTTGAGGCCGTGGCGGAGGGGAATAAGCTTACGGTTAAGAAGGAGGGAGCCGGGACTGTTGTTTATAACGGGGTTGTTGATCAATAGGTAACGGGCCCACCGCCGTTTTTCGAAGCAGCTCGCCACAGAATTTACAATTGACCATCGTTAGATCCCCCCCACAACGCTTGCTCATCGAAGGACATCGAATCACTGCGCAGTATCGTCACTCGCCAACTCTTTCAACTTAATCTCAGCCAACGGATGCCCGGCCTTCAAGGCAATACGCCAAAACCGCGCCGCTTCCACCGGATCCGGTGCCTTGCTCGGCGTCCCCGCGAGGCAGATCACGCCCACCTGATACGCCGCCTTGCCATCCCCCGCCAACGCGGCCAGGCGCAGTAATCGCACACCCTCCTCGCGAGCCCCAAGACCGACGCCGCGAAAGGTCAGGATGTGGCCGTAGAAGCTCTGGGCGGCGACATCGCCCAGGTTGGCCATGCGCGCGAACTGGCCCTCGAGCCAGCGCCAGCCGCGCGGTTGGCGCACAAACCACGACCAGTGGAACAACCGGCGGGCCAGCCAGTAACCGGCCCGCGCCTTGAGTCGTAGGAACACTCAGGCTTCTGCCGACTCGGGGTACTCG
>NZ_JBFTMK010000475.1:0-3937 GCF_056396965.1 Pseudomonas sp. 05N434 | reverse complement strand
GAAGAGCTGTTCAAGAACGGCGTGACCCTGGTCGCGACCTCGAACATCGTGCCGGACGGTCTGTACAAGGACGGCCTGCAACGTGCGCGCTTCTTGCCGGCCATTGCGCTGATCAAGCAGAACACCGAAATCGTCAACGTCGACAGCGGCGTCGATTACCGTCTGCGTCACCTCGAGCAAGCGGAGCTGTTCCACTTCCCGCTGGACGAAGCCGCCCAGGAAAGCCTGCGCAAGAGTTTCCGGGCCCTGACGCCGGAATGCACGGCTGCCGTCGAGAACGACGTGCTGATGATCGAGAACCGTGAAATCCGCGCCGTGCGCACTTGCGATGACGTGGCCTGGTTCGACTTCCGCGAACTGTGCGACGGCCCGCGCAGCCAGAACGACTACATCGAACTGGGCAAGATCTTCCATGCCGTGTTGCTCAGCGGCGTCGAGCAGATGAGCGTCACCACCGACGACATCGCCCGACGTTTTATCAACATGGTCGACGAGTTCTACGACCGCAACGTGAAGCTGATCATCTCCGCCGAAGTCGAGCTTAAAGACCTCTACACCGGCGGTCGCCTGACCTTCGAGTTCCAGCGCACGCTTAGCCGCTTGCTGGAAATGCAGTCTCACGAATTCCTGTCCCGGGCGCACAAGCCGTAGGACATTTCGGAAAATAAAAAGGGCCTGCATTGCAGGCCCTTTTTTATGCGCGCTGAAGAGCCAATCTGGATTGGTGTCCAGCCCTTAAGCTGCTTGTTGAAACTGCTGCCGATACTGATTCGGCGACAACTCCGTATGCTGGCGGAACAGTCGGGCGAAGAAGCTCGCATCGTCGTATCCGACTTCATAGCTGATGGTCTTGATGCTCTTGCGGCTGCCGGACAACAAGCCCTTGGCGGTCTCGATGCGCAGGCGTTGCAGGTAATGCAGCGGTTTATCGCCGGTGGCGGTCTGGAAGCGTCGCATGAAGTTGCGGATGCTCATGCCGTGTTCGCGGGCCACGTCTTCGAAGCGGAATTTATCGGCGAAGTGTTCTTCGAGCCAATGCTGGATCTGCAGGATGATCACATCCTGGTGCAGTTTTTGCCCGCCGAAACCGATCCGCCCSGGCGCATAGCTGCGTTGCACTTCGTAGAGAATGTCGCGAGCCACGGCCTGGGCCACGTTGGCACCGCAAAAGCGCTCGATCAGGTAAATGTAGAGGTCGCAGGCCGAGGTGGTGCCGCCGGCGCAATACAGGTTGTCGGCGTCGGTCAGGTGTTTGTCCTGGTTGAGGTGAACCTGAGGGAAGCGCTCGGCGAAAGCATTGAAGAAGCGCCAGTACGTGGTCGCTTCCTTACCGTTGAGCAGCCCGGCTTCGGCGAGCCAGAACACCCCCGTGGCCTCGCCACACAGCACTGCCCCGCGGGCGTGTTGTTCGCGCAGCCACGGCAGGACCTGTGGATAACGTTTGCAGAGCGTGTCGAAATCGTCCCAGAAGGCGGGGAGGATGATGACGTCGGCATTTTCCAGGCCGCCGTCCACCGGCATGATCACGTCGCTGAAGCTGTTCACCGGTTTGCCGTCGGGGCTGACCAGTCGGGTTTCGAACGCCGGTGTCAGGCCGTGGCCCAGTTGTTTGCCATAGCGCAGGCTGGCCAGATGGAAGAAATCCTTGGCTTGCATGAGGGTGGAAGCGAAAACCCGGTCGATAGCCAGGATGCTGACGCGCCGCAAGGGCTTGGAGGCTTGGTTAGACATAATTCAACTTTATTCTTATAGGGGAAAGTGGTCACCAGACGGCTGGATCGTCTTATTTTTTGTCGGATGTGTCCAGTGTCCTGTATCGGAAGCGAGGCTTAGTCTCTGAAGATCAATTCCGTCTGACAATAACGACAGGTGACGCATGATCCCCAGAACCTTGTTCAGCCCCGAGCACGAACTTTTTCGCGACAGCGTGCGAACATTCCTCGAAAAAGAGGCCGTGCCGTTCCATGGGCAATGGGAGAAACAAGGCTATATCGACCGCAATCTCTGGAACAAGGCGGGGGAGGCGGGGATGCTCTGTTCGCATCTGCCGGAAGAATACGGCGGGCTGGGGGCAGACTTTCTCTATAGCGCAGTGGTGATCGAGGAGGTCGGTCGTCTGGGGCTGACCGGGATCGGATTTTCTCTTCATTCGGACATTGTTGCGCCTTATATCCTGCATTACGGCAGTGAGGCGCTGAAACACAAATACCTGCCCAAGCTGGTGTCTGGCGAGATGGTCACTGCGATCGCCATGACCGAGCCGGGTGCTGGCTCCGACCTGCAGGGGGTGAAGACTACTGCGGTGCTGGAGGGCGACGAATACGTGATCAACGGTTCGAAGACTTTCATCACCAACGGCTTTCTGGCTGACCTGGTGATCGTCGTGGCCAAGACTGATCCGAAAGCGGGGGCGAAGGGCACCAGTCTGTTTCTGGTGGAGGCCAACACGCCGGGTTTCGCCAAGGGCAAGCGCCTGGAAAAGGTCGGCATGAAGGCTCAAGACACCTCGGAGCTGTTCTTCCAGGACGTTCGGGTGCCCAAGGAAAACCTGTTGGGCCAAGCGGGGATGGGCTTCGCTTACCTGATGCAGGAATTACCGCAGGAGCGCTTGACGGTCGCGGTGGGAGGCTTGGCGTCAGCCGAAGCGGCGTTGCAGTGGACGCTGGATTACACCCGTGAACGCAAGGCTTTCGGCAAGGCCATCGCCGACTTCCAGAACACCCGCTTCAAGCTCGCTGAAATGGCGACCGAGATCCAGATCGGCCGGGTTTTCGTCGATCGCTGCCTGGAACTGCATCTGCAAGGCAAGCTCGACGTGCCGACGGCGGCGATGGCCAAGTACTGGGGCACCGACCTGCAATGCAAGGTGCTCGACGAATGCGTGCAGTTGCATGGCGGTTACGGATTCATGTGGGAATACCCGATCGCCCGGGCATGGGCGGATGCGCGGGTGCAGCGGATTTATGCCGGGACCAATGAAATCATGAAGGAGATTATTGCGCGGTCGCTGTAATGCAGCGTGATCGTTCCCACGCAGAGCGTGGGAACGATCGTCGACGTAAGTTACGGTGCCGGATTCGGCTGATCCTGGTGTATCGCCTCAATGCCTGCCAGCACTTCATCCGACAGCTTCAAATCGACGCTGGCAATGTTGCTGTCCAGTTGCTCAAGCGTGGTGGCGCCAATGATGTTGCTGGTTACGAACGGTTGCTGCGTGACGAACGCCAGTGCCATCTGCGCCGGGTCCAGGCCGTGTTCACGAGCCAGTGCCACGTAACGACTGCACGCTGCTTCCGACTGTGGGTTGAAATAGCGGCTGAAGCGGCTGTAGAGGCTCAGGCGACCTTTGGGCGGACGCGCGCCACCTTCGTACTTGCCCGACAGAAAGCCGAACGCCAGTGGCGAGTAGGCCAGCAAGCCACATTGTTCGCGGATGGCAATTTCCGCCAGGCCGACTTCGAAGCTGCGATTGAGCAGGTTGTAGGGGTTCTGGATGGATACCGCGCGGGGCCAGCCACGGGCTTCGGCGAGGGCAAGGAAGCGCATGGTGCCCCACGGGGTTTCGTTGGACAGGCCGATGTGGCGGATCTTGCCAGCCTTGACCTGTTCGTCCAGCGCTTCGAGGGTGTCCTCCAGTGGCGTCAGATTGGCTTCGATCTTGTGTTTGTAACCGAGCTGGCCAAAGAAATTGGTACTGCGTTCCGGCCAGTGCAGTTGATAGAGGTCGATGTAATCGGTCTGCAAGCGCTTGAGGCTGGCGTCCACGGCTTCGCTGATGTGTTGGCGGTTGTGCCGCAGGTTTTTGTCGCGAATGTAGTCGATGGTGTTGCCGGGGCCGGCGATCTTGCTCGCCAGGATCCAGTCGGCGCGATCGCCGCGACTTTTGAAGTAGTTGCCGATGTAGCGCTCGGTGGTGGCGTAGGTGTCGGCCTTGGGC
>NZ_JBFTMK010000474.1:0-3944 GCF_056396965.1 Pseudomonas sp. 05N434 | reverse complement strand
TTACAGAACCAACCCAATCGCTATAATCGTCGCCCTGACACGCCGGTATAGCTCAGATGGTAGAGCAACTGACTTGTAATCAGTAGGTCCCGGGTTCGATTCCTGGTGCCGGCACCACATTAGGCTCCATTGCATTCCACCGAATGCTCTGGAAGCCCCGAAAACCCGCCCTTTGGCGGGTTTTTTCGTTCCAGGACCCTCTGTCGGGATCCAACAAAATCCCCCTTCCCCGAGGGTATGTTAGGGGTACTGCGATTTCCCGGTCAGGAGCGCGTACCCCTATGCCACGTCTAGCGATCCCCCTCAGCGACCTGCAATGCCGCACGGCCAAAACCCGCGAACGCGCCTACAAACTGTTCGACGGCGGCGGCATGTACCTTTTCGTCAAACCCAATGGCGTGAAGACCTGGCGCTTGAAGTACACCAAGCCCAGCGGCAAGGAAGGTACGCTCATCATCGGCAATTACCCCATCGTTACCCTTTCCGTCGCACGACGTAAGCGAGACGAAGCCAAGGCGTTGCTGCTCGACAACCTCGACCCAATGGAAGAAAAGAAGAAGGCCAAGATCGTAGCCCAGCGGACGGCACTGCTTTTCGAAACCGTTGCTCTGGAGTGGCACGCCGACATGTCCCGTCGCTGGACCGAAGGACACGCAAAAACCGTGATGAGCCGACTGCGTACCCACGTCTTCCCCCTGATCGGCCAACGCCCCATCGCTGAACTCGATACCCATGACCTGCTAGAGATCACCCAGCGCATCAAGGAACGCGGCACCATGGATGTGGCGTTAAGGGTACAGAACTACTTATCCACCATCATGCGCGGGGCCAAAAGGGCTCGGCAGATCACCATGAATCCTGCACTGGATCTGGCAGGCTCGATTCACGCGCCGCGCACAGTCCATCGCCCGGCCCTCTCCCTCAACCGCCTACCCGAACTGTTACACCGTATCGACAACTACAACGGCCGTGAACTGACGCGCCTTGCCGTGCTGCTGACTCTGCATGTGTTCGTCCGCTCCAGCGAGCTGCGCTTCGCTCGATGGAGTGAGTTCGACTTCCAACGCGCCATGTGGGAAATCCCCGATACACGCGCACCGATTGAAGGGGTACGCAACTCCACGCGCGGGACCAAGATGAACGGCGACATTCAAATGGTTCCGCTATCGCCGCAGGTCATCGAAATACTGGAGCGCCTGCGCAGCCTCAGTCGTTTCTCAGAGTTAGTGCTACCGGGAGACCACAAGTACTGGAAGCCCATGTCAGAGAACACGGTGAACACCATGCTCCGCAACGTCGGCTATGACACTAGCAAGGACGTGTGCGGCCACGGCTTCAGGACTATGGCCTGTAGCGCCCTGCTGGAGTCCGGGTTATGGACCGACGCAGCCATCGAACGACAAATGAGCCACAAGGAACGCAACCGCGTGCGTGCCGCGTATATCCACAAGGCCGAATTCCTCGAACAGCGCAGGCTGATCATGGCGTGGTGGAGCAACTACATCGACGCCAACCGCCATGGGCATGTGACACCCCACGAATTCGCTCACCCAGTCGGTGACAACATCACGGCCCTACAAAATAGCCGTGGCGCATCCAAACGTGGGTAAGCCTGTGAGATCACCGTTGTCCGCCCTTCCACGCGGGTCCATCCAAGCGGGGCTGCAAAGCAGCCCTGCTTGGATGGACCTCATTTAAAAAATCTAAAGCCCACGCAAATTGTCTGTGGAAAACCATAGATTTCCACCGGTGGATAATTTCATCCACAGCCGCAGAATTCTCGAAAATTCGAGCCTTGACCCAAATTATCCACAGGCGTAGAAAAGATCGGGCAAAGCGCTGTCGTTGACAGCAACCCAGGTAGCCAGAACCTTTAAGGCTACGCCACACCGTGGTGGTTCTCCCAAAGTGCGATTAGCGTCCGGCGGCTCGCACGGTCACAGCGATGTGATGGATGCCTACTTTTACCAGTGTGCCCACTGTGGCAACTTCCCCCTTTCATAGCTGCCCTGCAGCAACCTATCCGCTTGATCATTTCATTGCGCCAACCTGCGCCCGTCTCTTTCTCCCGGAAAGAGACGGGCGCTCCTACCACTGCTGCAGCCTACCTCGTACAAGGCATTGCGGCATTTCCCCTCGTGACAATCGGCGTGACAAACACCGAAGTCACCAGCAACAGCGATGCMGATGATGGTGCCGCAGYCCACGGAATGGACTGCACCTGACTGACAGTCAGGCATGCCCCGGTCATCGCYTCACTGCCTTCACCYRACTCAGGATCTCGCGGCGCYGGTCTCGTCAGCCAGCGYAGCCTCCACCCGCCCACKTCTTCGGAAGTGTTCAGGAGRYCAGATCATGAGATGCCCAAGCTCCCGGCCGTAAGGAGCCGCCAGTCCCGCGTRAGTGGACAACCCTCACAGGTCGCAGGGGCCTTGATCCCTGATAACACTCAACATTCTTGGCGGGATGACGTGGGGAAAAGCTTCAACGTTTTGGCTTCGAGAGGAATTTGATCATGRCACTGGTGGGTCGACGGGATGGACGCAATTTTGGCTATGGACGGCAACTGAGTTATGCCGGGCCACAGGCATTGAAAGATCTGTTTGGCGGTGGGCATTACGGCACCGTCAAAGCACACAGTGAGCGCTGGCAGGCGTTTGTGCGCTGGTGTCGCTCGCAGGATGGGCCGGGGTTTAACGATGCGCGGCAGATTAATTGGCAAACCTTGCTGGACTACGCCAGACATCTGCGTCAACAAGTTGAACAAGGTGAGCTAGCCATCGCCACTGCGCAAAACCGGTTGTCCAGTGTGAATCGGACCATGGCCGCGCTTCGCGGTGATCAGTATGTGAAAGCGCCGAGCCCGAGTAAGGCGCTGGGAATGCGGCGCACCAGTGTTCGTCGTTCAGTGCCGCAAGGCCAAGACCGCGAACAGGTGAAGCGGATCGTAGAGGTGCTTTGCGATAACCAGCAGCCGCGCGTCGCGGCCATCGCTCAGTTAGCGCGAGCCACCGGTATGCGCTTGCGCGAAGCGATTTTGGCCGACCTTCCCCGTCTAAAACGTGAAGCCAAGCAATTCGGCAAGATCAACATCCAGGACGGCACTAAAGGTGGCCGTTCAGGCGCGTCAGCACCTCGTTGGATTACGGTAGATGATCATATTCGTGACGCACTGAGGTTTGCCGAAAAGGTCTCGCCCGACGATAGCCGCAACTTGCTTGCACCGAACGAACGCTACCTCGATTTCTTGCAGGGAATCGTCCGCCCCGCACGGGACATCCTTCATCAGCACAACCTCAAAGGCTTCCACGAACTGCGGGCAGCCTACGCGTGCGAACGCTATGAGCAAATCACTCGACATTTTGCGCCCATCTACGGCGGCAACTGCTACCAGCTCGACCGACACCTTGATCAGGAGGCCCGACTGCAAATCAGCTATGAGCTAGGACATAGTCGTATCGACGTGGTGTCGGCATACATCGGTGGCCGAGTATGAGCAAGCCATTCGATATTGAGCTGTTCTTGGCGGGCATCTTGACCGGGTCACATACTACACGCCAGCGCCACCTTCGTCAGGCGAAGACTATCCAAACAGCTATCGCTGAACGCTGGCAACGCGACAATCCATGGACTTGGCAGAGAAAACATCTTGCGTGGTTTTTGAATCACCACTTAAACCAGCACACTGAATCGACGCGCTATTACTATTTGCTGACCATACAATTGCTCACTCATCGCCTAGGAAAACTCTGGCAATTCAACCGCTAAGCGGAACCACGCTGAGAGCCGGCTATCCGGCCCAAGCATCACCTGATGTGCTTGAAAGAGAGTCAAACCGGCGGCATCGAGCGAGCCAAATGATGACATTCTGGGGATCTAGGGGGGAGGCGTAGGGGACTGGAGGGGGAGAAATGTTTGCAATTTGCTTAGCGCTTGCTTAACAT
>NZ_JBFTMK010000473.1:0-7479 GCF_056396965.1 Pseudomonas sp. 05N434 | reverse complement strand
CTTCCCGACCTTGCAGGGCAAGGACCTGGAGATCGTTTTCCAGACCTTCGACAGTCAGGGCAAAGTGAGTCTGATTGGCCGGCGCGAACATCCCTTGTTCCTCGTGCAGTGCTGCGGCGCGCGTTGACACCCGAAAGCCGGATCAACGGACGCGAAAATTCTTGGAGGGCGCAAATGACATCGACCAGCAGAGCTGGCCGATGTTTGGAACCGTCAGCCGCGATTAAGCGACTGGAACACGCCAGTCATCGGAACCCGAAGTACCGGATACTTCGTGGGTCCAGGTGATTTTGCGGTAGGTGAATTGCACTTCTTCCAGGTGCGTGAAGTGCGAGTTCGACGGATCCTGGCAGTTGTGCATTTTGTTGTTGATGGCGACGATGATCGCGTCTTCCAGTTTGGTGGTGTAGTAGTGCTCTTGGGTACCTTGAGCCGAAGTGCGGTACCACTGGATAACGATTTCGCTCATGCGCTCGCCGGAAGTCAGGGCGGCTTGCAGCAGTGGCGAAGACTTGTCGTAGACCTTGGTGATCACGACTGGCTTGTGTACACGCTGACCGGTCGGTTGGCCGGACTGTGGGTCACGCGGGATGATCACGTCGTGGCTGAACGCCTGAACCATGACCTGGTCTTCGTGACCTTCCTGGTAGGTGTTGCCAACGGAGTCGGCGGTGAAGGCGCCGGCAGTGATCAGGCCTTGTTTTTCGCCGGTAACGGACATGTACGCTGGTGTAGCCATGGATGTGCTCCTTGCTAAAAGTTAGGGTGCCCGGGAGGCGGTATCGCCCGGTGGGTGCCTGACTGTTATCAAGGAGCGTGCCATAAATGTTTTTTGTCATATAAATCAGGTGGTTGAGGATATTTTTTAAACGTGGAGAGGTTGTTCGGCAGAGATCACCTGAAAAAGTGCGCAACTTCTTGCGCAGTGGTGCGCAAGAAGTTGCGCACTCGGCTGGAGGGCTTGATCCACCTGGCGTTCAGCGATGTTGAGGTGTATTTGGGACGAATAACTGCGCAAGAAGTTGCGCATCAAGGCTACGAGCGATCATCCCGATAGACCCAGCCGTCTGTCCGGGCAATTCCAGTGGCGATGGAATTTTTTTCCGGACCTGTCGCTCTGCTGATGTAGAGACGTGCCGATTCAACGTCCGCCAGCGAGCACCCGGTAAGCCATGAACAAGACCCTGGACGATTACAACCGCATGCGTGACTTTGTGGCGACTCCGGAACCGGCCGCCGCCAAGCGTTCGGGCAAAAAAGCGGTGAAGGATCACGCGCTGCAATTCTGCATTCAGAAACATGACGCCTCGCAGCTGCACTATGACTTTCGCCTGGAGCTCGATGGCGCGCTGAAAAGTTGGGCCGTGCCGAAAGGCCCGTCGCTGGACCCCAAGGTCAAGCGACTGGCAATCCACGTCGAAGACCATCCGCTCGATTACGCCACGTTTGAGGGCACCATTCCCGAAGGGCATTACGGCGCCGGCGAGGTGATCGTTTGGGACCGTGGGGTATGGATTCCCCAGGACGACCCGGCCAAGGCGTACGCCAAGGGCCGGCTGAAATTCGAGTTGCAAGGGGAGAAGCTCGGCGGCCTGTGGAACCTCGTGCGCACGCACATGCCGGGCAAGCAGGAGCAATGGTTTCTGATCAAGCATCAGGACGGCGCGGCCAGGCCCGAAAGCGATTACGACGTGGTCGCCGCCGAGCCCGACAGCGTACTAAGCGATCGCACCATTGTCGCCAAATCGAAACCCAGTCCCGTAAAAAAGCCAGCGGCGAGGGCGCGCAGAGAGCGTTCATCACAGCTGAAAGGCGCTCGTAAAGCCAGACTGCCGGAGCTGCTCAAACCCGAATTGGCGACACTGGTGGAGTCCGCGCCGGACGGCGAATGGAGCTATGAGATCAAGTTCGACGGCTACCGGGTCATGGCGCGCATCGACCACGATGAGGTCAAACTCTTCACCCGCAACGGTCACGACTGGACTCACAAATTGCCGGAGCAGGCTGCAGCGCTAGCGGCGTTGGGCCTGGAATCGGCCTGGCTCGACGGCGAAATGGTGGTGGCGGACGAGCAGGGTGTTCCGGATTTTCAGGCGCTGCAAAACGCCTTCGATGCCGGTCGTAGTGCCAGCATCGTTTACTACCTGTTCGATTTGCCTTACCTCAACGGCGTGGACCTGCGCGAAGTTCCTGTCGAAGCGCGCAGGGCGGCGCTGGCGACTGTGCTCAAGCCCAATGAAAACCCTCTGTTGCGGTTCTCCGACACGTTCAACGAGTCCCCGGAGGCGTTACTCGACAGCGTCTGCAAAATGCACATGGAAGGGTTGATTGGCAAACGCCTGGGCTCGCCTTACGTGTCCCGGCGCAGCGGTGACTGGATCAAACTAAAGTGCAAGCATCGGCAGGAATTCATCGTGGTCGGCTTCACCGATCCCAAAGGCTCGCGCAGTGCCTTTGGCGCGTTGCTGCTGGGGCTGCACGACCGTGACAGCGGGGAATTGCGCTATGCGGGCAAGGTCGGCACCGGATTCAGCGAGGCGAGCCTCAAGCGTCTTTACGAACAACTGAAACCGCTGCAGGCGAAAAAGCCTCCGGTGGTGAACCCGCCCACCGGTGTTGAAGCCAAGGGTGTGCATTGGCTCAAACCCGTTCTGCTGGCGGAAGTGGCGTTTGCCGAGATGACCAAGGACGGCTCGGTGCGCCAGGCCGTGTTCCATGGGCTGCGCGAGGACAAGCCTGCCACCGACATCACCGAGGAGCGTCCGACAACCGTGAAAACCTCAACCACTAAAACTAAAACCTCCCAAGCGACACCGTCACAAGTCGGCCTGGAGCAGGGCAAGGTGCGCATCACGCATCCGGATCGGGTGATCGATGCCAGCAGCGGCACCACCAAGATGCAATTGGCGGAGTATTACGCCAGCGTCGCCGAGTGGATTCTGCCGCAACTCAAGGACCGGCCGGTGGCGCTGGTGCGCGCACCGGACGGTATCACCGGCGAACTGTTCTTTCAGAAGAACGCCGAGAATCTGGCCATACCCGGCATTATCACTCTGGACAAGGCACTGACCGGCCAACCGATGATGGTTATCAACAATGTCGAGGCCCTGATTGGCGCAGTGCAGATGAGTACCGTGGAGCTGCACACCTGGAACGCCACGTCGGTCGATCTGGACAAACCCGACCGCTTCGTCCTCGACCTCGACCCGGATCCGGCGTTGCCCTGGAAGAGCATGGTCGAAGCGACCCGGCTGATCCTCACGGTGCTGGATGAGCTGGGGCTCAAGGCGTTTCTCAAGACCAGCGGCGGCAAGGGGATTCACCTGGTCGTACCGCTGACCCGCAAACACGGTTGGGACGAGGTCAAGGACTTCAGCCATGCGATTGTCAGTCACATGGCCAAGCTGCTGCCGGAACGATTTTCCGCAGTGTCGGGGCCGAAAAACCGGGTTGGGCGCATCTTCATCGATTACCTGCGCCGTCCTTAAGAGCGCCTTCGCCGGCAAGCCTGGCTCCTACGAAAAGCTTGCATTGGGCGGCGAGGGGCACCCGCCGCCTCGACAACTATTGCTTGCCCACTGCGGCAGCGAGCAGCGGCGCCACCTGTTCATCGGTCAATGCGGCGTGGACTTCCATGTTCATGAGGTCGCTCCATTCCAGCACCCACTTCTGAATCGCCACTGGATCACTGGCCTCGGCAATGCCCACGCCGCTGGAGCCGCCGACGGCATGCCAGCGCCCCAGCATTTTGACGCCTGCGGGTGGGGCGCCACCGGTCTTGAGAAAACGTTCGATCGCGCTGTTACGTTGCTGCGGACTGATGGACCAACGGACCATGAATAACATCTGCCACCTCCTGCTACGGACTGGCACCTTTGATCTTTGCGTTCCTGGCTGGCGCCGGGGCCACGGTCACGCCTGAGTTTCCAGCGACGTCCTGGCTGGCCTGAAACCTGTTCTCCCATGAGAAGGCATAGCAGCGGACCGTGCCGTGCGTACGACCGCTGATCCTGTTTCAGGGCATTCGAACGAACGTATCGGGATAACGGTGCAAGCCATCAGGCATCACGCAACAAGTCGTTGGCATTGAGCAGCTCGTAGGCAACTTCCGGGTGCTTCTCCAGTCCTCGGCGAATGGCTGCCGGGATCGACTGACGGGTTTTGCGGCACAGGCCCGGCAGTTCGCCCAAGGTGATATTGATACCGCGCATGGTGCGCACTTCATTGACGCCCGGAGCGATCTCCACGCGCAGACCCAACTGCTCATACATTCGCCGTTGCAGACGCTCCAGGTCGCTCAGGCTCTGGAGGTTTTCCAGGCGTTCGATCAGGCGTTTCTCTTCCGACTGGGTCAGGCTCAGGATGCGCAGGTCCGTGCCGGGGGTTTCCAACAGCTGCTCACGTTCGCAGATGCAAGCACCGGGAGGGCAGGGTTGGCGGATCGGAAGAGAGGTCGTCATGGGGTTCAATCATAGAGCGCTATGATCGGGTTTGCCCATGGGGTTGTTGTGGCGTTGAGAGTGGTGTTTTCCGTCGATGCAACACGCCGCCTGTTTGCACAGTGTCTAGTGTGTTGCATCGACCGGTTGAATCTATTTTATCTGCACAATCACCGGACCTTCCGTCACGATCGGCGGTTTCACTTGAATATGCGAAGCATTTTTCTGAATCCATTCGCGCGCCACTTTCAAGCTTGCATCGGTGCCGGTCTTGTCTTTGCAAACCGTCACTGCCGTGCCGCCATCACCCGTGTTGAGCAGTGTGTAGCTTTCGATGCCAGGCACTGTCCGCAGGGCCGCTTCGACATCGGCATTGCGCTTTTCCAGAAACTCGAAAAGCTCCTTTGCGCCAGCACCCAGGTAGGTTCTTATAACTGCATACATAGTCGTCTCCTTCGGGAGTACCGTCTTGATGCCAATCCAGATCCGCTGATGGCCGCCATCACTCCGGTATCAGTTCACCCCCGATTTATTCAGCTTAGCCAAACGTCGGTGACAAGCGACATGCCACGACCACCGGCCACTTTTGGCAGGCTAGCGACGGTTGGCGGCGACCGTCGCTGGGCGGATTTACACCTCTGTCGGTCCTCAGGGTCTTTACTTCTAGTCAGGCCCTGTATGTACAGAGAGGAGAGCACAATGAGCAACGAACAGGCGGCACCCGAAACACAAGGTGTGGCGGTGAAGTTACTGGCAACGGTTGATCTTGGCCCCGAGATCGAAGGCATGGCAGGGCGCCAGCTTAGAATGCGTATGGTGACCATCGAGCCTGGAGGCGTCTTCGGGCCGGTTCACAACCATAAAGACAGACCCGGCACCGTTTACATACTGCAAGGAACCATCACCGACCATCGAAATGGCGTCGCCACGGACTATGGGCCGGGCGTGGGTTGGCCCGAGGACAGGAACACCACGCACTGGCTTGAGAACCGGGGCACGATCGCTGCGGTGGAGATCTCGGTCGATATTGTCAGGCAGGAGTAAGTTCAGGTCAGACATCCAGCACGGTCGGAACTAGAGTCGATTCAATCCGCTAACGGGGCTCCATAATCCGTAGTACCGGGTGCCCGTCGATATCCTTGAGTGGAAAATACGAGCGGTGTGTCGCGGCATCCACGGCAACGACATGCGCACGCGGGCCTACGCTGCCATTGCCGATTTTCGTGACCACTGCCCCCTTGACGTGGAACATCGACACAATGCCAGCCTCTCCAGCGACATAAAGTGTGTTCAGCACTGGATCGAACGCAAGCACATCGGGGGCTCCCCCAGTATCGAACGCCTGGATAACCCGCATGGTGTGCATGTCCAGTACGAGGAGCTTGTCATTACCTTCGCACGCGATAAAGGCAAGCCGGTCACGCGGATTGATCAACAGGCCATGGTTGCCACGTGCCCCCGGCAGATCAATGCGCGCCACGATGTGGTCGGTCACGGGATCGATTTCGATAAGTTGCCGACGAGTCTGGATATTGACGAAGACGTGTCGTGATATGGGGTCATATTGTGTATTGCCGACTTCACCTCCCAGTGGAATCGTCGCAACACGAGTGTTCGTGTCCACGTCGATCACCGTTTCGGTCTCGCCGTTTTCGTTCGATACGTAAAGCTTGTGAAGGTCAGGCACATAAGCCATGCCGTCTGGATAGATGCCGCCCGGTATGCGACTGACAATTGCCAGGGTCGCTTCGTCTATCGCAACGATTTCGTTCGTACCCGTCGCCGAAGCGTAGACGCGTGACAACTCAGGAATAACGAGCACGCCGTGTACCGACGAGACGTTCGCAATGCGCCCGACAACGCGGGACTCGCGCATGTCAAAGGCGATAACTTCACCGTCACCAAGATGAGCGATGAACATCAGGTTGCGCTCTGGATCGTAGCCCTCGTAGTCGAGCCGAGTGGCGCCACCGGGCAATGGAATGTCGGCGACGTGCTTCAGTGGCAGGTCGTTAGCCGGCAACTCGTCGGCGGCCTGACAGTAGCGAAGGCTTGCGAAGTCCATGACGGCTAGCGCAGTCAGCAGGATCGCGAAGACTGGCAGAGTGAAACGTCGATTGTCTCGTATGTTCATGAGGTCTTCTTCTGCTCGGACAAGGCGGGTTCAACCGCCTCGCCCAAGTCTCAGCAATGCGCAGATCAGAATATGCAGTGTTTCACTGATCATGAGCCCAGTTCCGGGCTGGACCGCCGTGTGGACGCCTCTCACATCTGAGGAGGCCAATTATGCGACTCGCCCTGACATTCCTTGCACCAGGCATACAGGGCGTCATACAGGATCAAACCATGTGCCAGCATTTCGTGGTCATCGGCATAACTATGCGATAGTCCCAGCGAAATCGCATAGAGCCCAGCCGATTGCGGTGTCAGATCCAGGCGGGAGGTATCTGCTCCGCGCACGATTTTGGCCAACTGCTGCAAGGCAGGATCACTGAGGTGGTACTTGTTCAGGAACGCATCAAAGCTGCACAGCTCACCTACGTGGGAAAGCTCAACGCCCGGAATGTCATAAGGCGTTGCATCTTTCTCAGCGGCAATCTGCAAAACCTCTCTGCTGGGCACGTACAAGAACTCGGCCTCAGGGTCGATAAAACGGGTGATCAGCCAGGGACAGGCAATGCGATCAATTTTGGGTCGTTCACGGGTAATCCACCTCATGGAACACCTCCTGCCTAACTCAGTAGGCTGGGTGATCTGGCAGGCCCGGTGCCCGCCAGAAAATAGTTGATCATTGCGCGCTCTAGCGCAGTAAGTGCACAGTCAAACCAACGAGTGCGCAGGCCATCAATACTTGAATCACGCCGCGCTTGAAGCGGAACAAGGCAATCGCCGCCGCAATCGCGATCAGCGCGGAAGGCCAGTCCAGGTTGCCGCTGAACCCTTTGGGCCAAAGAACGTGATAGCCGAAGAAACACGCCAGATTGAGAATCACCCCAACCACAGCGGCAGTGATCCCGGTAAGCGGTGCGGTGAACTTGAG
>NZ_JBFTMK010000472.1:0-8730 GCF_056396965.1 Pseudomonas sp. 05N434 | reverse complement strand
CTTCGCAGCCATTGCCGGCGCGGGGCCGCTGGTCGGTCCGGTGTTGGCGGCGCAGATGGGCTATCTGCCCGGTACGCTGTGGCTGATTGCCGGCGTGGTGCTGGCCGGTGCGGTTCAGGACTTCATGGTCCTGTTCATGTCCACTCGCCGCAACGGCCGTTCCCTGGGCGACATGGTCCGTGAAGAAATGGGCCGCATCCCCGGGACCATAGCGCTGTTCGGCTGCTTCCTGATCATGATCATCATCCTCGCGGTGCTGGCGCTGATCGTGGTCAAGGCCCTGGCCGAGAGCCCGTGGGGCATTTTCACGGTGATGGCGACCATCCCGATCGCGATGTTCATGGGCGTCTACATGCGCTACATCCGTCCGGGCCGTATTGGTGAAATCTCGGTGATCGGCGTGGCGTTGCTGCTCGGTTCGATCTGGCTGGGCGGGCAAATTGCTGCTGACCCGGTCTGGGCCAAAGCCTTTACCTTCACTGGACTGCAGATTACCTGGATGCTGATCGGCTACGGTTTCGTGGCGGCGGTGTTGCCGGTATGGCTGATTCTGGCGCCACGTGATTACCTGTCCACGTTCCTCAAGATCGGTACCATCGTTGCGCTGGCGATCGGCATTCTGATCACCATGCCCGAGCTGAAAATGCCGGCATTGACCCAGTTCATCGACGGCACCGGGCCGGTGTGGAAGGGTGGGCTGTTCCCGTTCCTGTTCATCACCATTGCCTGTGGCGCAGTGTCSGGTTTCCAYGCRCTGATYGCTTCCGGCACCACGCCGAAGCTGCTGGATAACGAAGTCAACGCTCGCTACATCGGTTAYGGCGGCATGYTGATGGAATCCTTCGTGGCGATCATGGCGATGGTGGCCGCTTCGGTGATCGAGCCGGGCGTGTACTTCGCCATGAACAGCCCGGCCGCGGTTGTCGGCGGTGATGTGGTGGCGGTAGCGACAGCGGTCAGCAACTGGGGCTTTGCCATCACGCCGGAAGCGTTGCAAGCGGTRGCCAAGGACATCGGTGAAACCACCGTCCTGGCCCGTGCCGGCGGTGCGCCGACCCTGGCGGTKGGTATCGCGCAGATCCTGCACMRCGTGCTGCCGGGYGAAAACACCATGGCGTTCTGGTACCACTTCGCGATCCTGTTYGAAGCRCTGTTCATCCTSACYGCGGTCGAYGCCGGYACCCGTGCCGGRCGTTTCATGCTGCAGGAYTTGCTTGGTTCCTTCGTRCCGGCGCTGARACGCACYGAGTCCTGGACCGCCAACCTGATMGCCACCGCCGGTTGCGTGGCGATGTGGGGTTACCTGCTGTACCAAGGCGTGATCGACCCGTTGGGCGGGATCAACACCTTGTGGCCGCTGTTCGGTATYTCCAACCAGATGCTGGCCGGTATCGCGCTGATGYTGGCAACCGTTGTGCTGATCAAAATGAAACGCCAACGCTATRTSTGGGTSACCATGCTGCCAGCSGTWTGGTTGCTGATCTGCACCACCACTGCAGGCTTCATCAAGCTGTTCGACGCCAACCCGGCGATCGGCTTCCTGTCGCTGGCSAAGAAGTACAGYGATGCCCTGGCCARCGGTCAGRTSCTSGCKCCGGCCAAGAGCATYGAGCAGATGCAGCAYGTGATCTACAACGCCTACACCAACGCAACGCTGACGGTGTTGTTCCTGCTCGTGGTGTTCAGCATCCTGTTCTTTGCGCTCAAGGTCGGCATTGCCGCCTGGGGCACCAAAGAACGTACGGATAAAGAAGCGCCATTCCATGCGCTGCCAGATGCTTGATCGAGGAGGGCAGCATGTTCAATGACCTGAGTCGCCTCGGTAAATACCTCGGTCAGGCTGCGCGCCTGATGGTCGGGATGCCCGACTACGACAACTACGTCGAGCATATGCAAACCGAACACCCGGACAAGCCGGTGATGAGCTACGAGATGTTCTTTCGCGAACGTCAGGAGGCTCGTTACGGCGGTAAGGCAGGGCCGAAGTGTTGCTGACCTGACAGCCAGGTTGATCCAAACCCTGTGGGAGATTCTATGTTGCAGGACAACCCTGCAACGGTCGATTCGGTTGGTATTCGCTCTGGTTTTTCATCAGGGCGAACGCCCCTCATGATCGCTGATCATGTTCTAGACTCACCGGGGGCCTGATGGAGTTAAACGTCAAGAGCAGAAGGGCCGTCCACGCGATCTGGATAAAACGAATGAGCGGTCTGCRAGAGAAGGCAGGCGGTTATCGCGAGCCGGATTATCCGTTGCGGCGAATTCCCGAAAAATTCTGACGGATTGCCGAGCGAGTCTCCGCCAAGGGCTGCATTGCCATGAGTCATTCGGATATTGTGCCTCCCGTCCCGGAACCGGGGCGGATTGCGCACCGCAAGTCGAACGACGGCCAGACCCTCTGGGACCGCTGGCTCCCGGGACTGCGTACGTTGCGCGGATACCAAATGATTTGGTTGCGCCACGACCTCGTGGCCGGACTGGTGCTCACCACAATGCTGATACCCGTCGGCATCGCCTATGCGGTGGCATCGGGCGTACCCGGTATTTACGGGCTCTACGCAACGATCGTTCCATTACTCGCTTATGCGTTGTTCGGTCCCAGCCGGATTCTGGTGCTTGGGCCAGACTCTTCGCTGGCTGCTGTCATCCTGGCCGTCGTCTTGCCACTGTCCGGCGGCGATCCGCATCGCGCAATCGCCCTCGCGGGCATGATGGCGATCGTCTCGGGGGTGGTGTGCATCCTGGCTGGCATCGCGCGTCTGGGCTTCATTACTGAGCTGCTTTCCAAACCGATCCGCTACGGATACATGAACGGGATTGCGCTGGTGGTATTGATCAGTCAACTGCCAAAGTTTTTCGGTTTTTCGATCGAAACCGACGGGCCGCTGAGAAATGTATGGGAGATCGCTACAGCAGTGATGGCTGGGATAACCAACTGGGCCGCGTTCACGGTGGGCGCAAGTACTCTGTCGGTGATCCTGCTACTCAAGGSCAATAAACGCGTGCCGGGCATTCTGGTCGCAGTGGCAGGCGCGACCGTTGCCGTTGGTGTACTGGACCTTGCAGCTCGCGCCGGGGTGTCGGTCCTGGGATCGCTCCCACAGGGGCTGCCAGCATTCGCCATTCCCTGGATCACCAGGGCTGATATCGTCCCCGTCCTGATTGGTGGTTGTGCCGTCGCCCTCGTTTCGTTCGCCGACACCAGTGTGCTCTCTCGTGTCTATGCGGCGCGGACTCGTACTTATGTGGACCCGAACCAGGAAATGGTCGGGCTCGGCTTCGCCAATCTGACCACCGGGCTTTTTCAGGGGTTTCCAATCAGCAGCAGTTCATCCCGGACACCCGTGGCCGAGGCCGCAGGCGCGAAAACCCAATTGACCGGTGTCGTCGGTGCGATCGCCGTTGCCTTATTGCTGATGGTGGCGCCGAACCTGTTGCAGAACCTGCCTACCAGCGCATTGGCGGCAGTGGTGATCGCATCCGCCATCGGCCTGATCGAAGTGACCGACCTGCGACGAATCTGACCGGGTACTGGACGCCGTGGCAACATCGCCTTCGCCCGTGCGTTGGCTGGTTGTAGCGTCGGAACCGGTCACCAGCGTGGACGTAACTTCTGCCGATATGCTGGCTGAACTCGATGAAACCTTGCGTGGGGCGGGTATCAAGTTGTGCGTGGCCGAGATGAAGGATCCGGTCAAGGACAAGCTAAAGCGATTCGGGCTTTTCGCCAAGCTGGGCGAAACGGCGTTTTTTCCAACGATAGACGATGCGGTCGAAAGTTATCTCGTGATTTATCCAGTGGGTTAGCCCGCGCCAATGAGCTTCGCAGGCGGGATTTCCCGGGAAAGCAAAGYGCTCGTGGACGCTCGGATTTCACAGAACGAATGCCGGAAGGCAGTGCATGAACCGGGGGCGCGGGTTGCCGGAGGCTTTCATCAAGTCCGTGTTGACCTGGTACGGCAACAGTTGCTTGATACGTTCGGCCCAGGCTTTGCCAAGTGAGGTTCATCGTGCTGATCGAGAGGCGAGCTGCGGGAAATCGTTCCCGGCCACAAAGGACGGTTTGTAATCATTTCCAGAGAGTGCGGGGCATTGATTCGGGAGTTCAATCTCTCGACAAAAGACTCGGCACCATCAAGGCTGCGGAAGCTCGCCATCCACAGACCCATGTGAACCCACCAACAATTCTGTGCAGGGTCTTTTTCAACATAAATCTTCATTGACGGCGCTCCAAAAAGGCAGGAATCAATCATCCTGATGTTTCTGAGTACGCTGGCGGTGAGCAATCCATGGCATTGCGTCGTTGCGTGCCCGACAGCGTGTACGCGATCAACCGGCAAACTATTGATCAGGATCAACTATCCTGATCTGTTTGCCCGCGGCCTGATGCCGTGCGTCGGACAGCAACTGTCTAGCTCAATGCCTATTGCGTTGTAGCTTGGCCATCGGGGCGTGGAATATGGTTTTGGCGTAGTACGGATGGTAAGGCTCAGTGTCGGGCCGTCCTCCATGCCTCACTACTTTGCAGCTTCGCTTCAGGCGTCATCTCCGGGTGCATTTTATTGACCATTAATAGTGCGTCGGTATTCATCAATGCGCCGCGCTGGACGCCTTGTATTACACGGAGAATAAAAACAGTGAGTAGGAATTTCCCGCTTGTAGGGCATAAAACTCAAATCAGTTGCCAAATGCACCATTTTCGTCCGATCCAGAGTTGTGCAAGTTACAAGTGGAAAAACCGTTTCAGTAGTCTTATCGATTTTCGTCTCAAAAATGAAACGATGTGTCGCAATTCCGGCTTGTCTAAGGGTTTTTCCGGTTTTTATCGATCGTAACAATAGTTGGGCACAGCCCTTGCAAAAGTACTTTCAAACCACCGCTAGTGTGGTTTTTCATCGAAAAAAAATTATGGGGGAACGTTATAAATGGGGCGCCAGAAATCAAACCGCAAAGGCCAAGTCTCTGGCGTCGGAACGCGTCAACAGGTTGCCGAATTCACGCGGAATTTGTTTCCAAATGAGACAGGAAGTTAACGACGCACACTGAGGTGCTCAACAGAAACAGTACTCACTAAAACAACGTAAGGCCTGATTTTATTGAAATAGCGAAGTTATAAGAAAATGCCGTCTGTATTGCGGCAAGGAGTAGGGTATGTCCCGAGCTTTTTTTAACGAAATGTATGATGCGAGTGGTGGCTGCCGCCCACATTACCAGGAGTTCGCGCGTTGGTTGGCGGACACACCTCTGGAGTTGCTGGATCAACGTCGTCGCGAAGCCGACCTGTTGTTCCACCGAGCCGGCATCACATTCACCTTATACGGGGACGAGCAGGGCACCGAACGGTTGATTCCGTTCGACATCATTCCGCGCAGCATCAAGGCCAGCGAATGGCAAATGGTCGAGCGGGGCTGCATTCAGCGGGTCCAGGCGTTGAACATGTTCCTGGACGACATCTACCACGGGCAACGTATTCTCAAGGAGGGCATCATTCCGGCCGAACAGGTGTTGGCCAATGAGGGTTATCAGGTCGCCATGCAGGGCCTGAATCTGCACCGGGGCATCTACGCCCACATCGCCGGGGTCGATCTGGTCCGCGACGGCGATGGCAGCTACTACGTACTGGAAGACAATCTGCGCACCCCCAGCGGCGTCAGCTACATGCTTGAAGACCGCAAGATGATGATGCGTTTGTTCCCCGAACTCTTCGCCGCCCAGCGTGTGGCGCCCATCGATCACTACCCGAACCTGCTGCTGGACACCTTGAGGAGCTCCAGTCCGCTGGACAATCCCACGACCGTGGTGCTGACCCCGGGCCGCTTCAACAGCGCTTACTTCGAGCATGCGTTCCTGGCCCGTGAAATGGGCGTGGAACTGGTGGAGGGCGCTGATCTGTTTGTCCGCGATGATCACGTCTATATGCGCACCACCGCCGGCCCCAGACAGGTGGACGTCATTTACCGCCGTCTCGACGATGCGTATCTCGATCCTCTGTCGTTCAACCCGGACTCCATGCTTGGCGTACCAGGCCTGATTGCCGCTTACCGCTCAGGCAACGTGGTGCTGGCGAACGCCGTCGGCACCGGCGTGGCCGATGACAAGTCGATCTATCCCTACGTCGGCGACATGATCCGCTTCTATCTTGCCGAGGAACCGATCCTCAAGAACGTGCCTACCTGGCAATGCCGCAAACCGGAAGAGTTGTCCCATGTGTTGGCGAATCTGCCTGAGCTGGTGGTCAAGGAAACCCAGGGTTCCGGTGGCTACGGCATGCTGGTCGGCCCGGCGGCCACGGCGGCGGAAATCGAAGACTTCCGCGCGCGCCTCAAGGCACGCCCCGAAGCTTATATCGCCCAACCAACCCTGTGCCTGTCAACGTGCCCGACCTTTGTCGAAAACGGCATCGCCCCACGCCACATTGACCTGCGCCCGTTTGTGCTGTCGGGCAGAGAAACCCGTCTGGTGCCCGGTGGCCTGACCCGCGTGGCATTGCGCGAAGGCTCGCTGGTGGTGAACTCGTCTCAGGGCGGCGGCACCAAAGACACTTGGGTAGTGGAGGACTAAGACATGCTTTCAAGAACCGCTTCGGACCTCTACTGGATGTCCCGTTACCTGGAGCGCGCCGAAAACCTGGCGCGCATGCTCGAAGTCAGTTACTCGTTGTCGTTGATGCCTCAGGCGGGGCGTACCGATGGCCGCGCCGAACTGGCAATGTCGCTGCTCGCCGCCGGTACGCTGGACGATTACAACGAGCGTTATGGAGAGCTCAACACCGAACGCATGTTGCACTTCTTCGCGCTGGATGAAACCAACCCCGGGAGTATCTATTGCTGTTTGCAAGCCGCGCGAGCCAATGCTCATGCCGTGCGCGGACGCATCACCGCCGACATGTGGGAGAACATCAACGCCACCTGGCTGGAGATGCGCAACATCGCCAGCAATGGTCTGGCGCGCTATGGCATCAGCCATTTCTGCGAGTGGGTCAAGGAGCGTTCGCACCTGTTCCGCGGGGCGACCTCGGGCACCATCATGCGCAACGATGCCTACTGTTTCATTCGCCTGGGGACTTTCCTTGAGCGGGCGGACAACACGCTGCGCCTGCTGGATGCACGCTACGAAATGTTCGGCGAGGAGTCGGAGGAGGTGAGTGACAACTCCGCGCGCGGCTACTACCAGTGGAGTGCCTTGCTGCGGGCCTTGTCGTCCTTCGAGGCGTTCAACGAGATCTACCGCAATGCGCCGGGCGCCGAGCAGGTCTCCGAGATCGCCACGACACCACCTACAGCTACGCCGATGAAGTCTGCACCAGCATTCAGTTCCTGCGTCTGACGCCGCAGAACAGTGAACGCCAGCGCATCCTGGAATGGCACCTGGAACTGCCGCGCCTGGTGCGCAGCCAGTTCGATCCGTACGGCAACATCCTGCATGTGTTGACGATGGACGAACCCCATGGGGCCTTGGTACTGACAGCTTATGGTCAGGTGGATATCGACTCGGACCGTGAGCTGGAGCGCGACAGCCAATCGCCTTTGCCGTTTTTGCGCAMCAGTAAGCTGACGATTGCGGACGATGCCCTGAATGCCTTCGCCGTGCAGCACTGCGGCATACGCCGTGATCGAACGGCGTTGATCGACCTGATGCACGGCCTGGCCGACCATATGGTCTACAACCCGGGCGCAACCACCGTGGACACCAYGGCCGCCGAGGCGTTTGCGGTCGGAGGCGGGGTCTGTCAGGACCACACTCACGCCTTCCTGGCCTGCGCCCGTAGCCTGGGGATTCCTGCGCGTTATGTCTCCGGTTACTTGTGCACCGAAGATGAAAACCACTTGGCCAGCCATGCCTGGGCCGAAGCCTGGCTCGACGATGGTTGGTACAGCTTCGATGTCACCAACCGGCTGTCCCGGCCCGAACGCCATCTGAAACTGGCGGTGGGCCTGGACTACCTCGACGCCTGCCCGGTACGTGGCATGCGTCGTGGTGGCGGGGCCGAGTCGATGCTGGCGCGGGTACAGGTAACGTCGCTGTTTCAGGTTCAGCACCAATAAGCCTGAAACGTTCATCGTAATTGGCCATGCCGTCGGGGAGACGGTATGGCCTTTCATCCAGAATTCACGAGTAAGCGCAAATGACTTATTGCGTCGCTATGCACCTGGCCGACGGGATGGTGTTCATCTCCGACTCACGGACCAATGCCGGTATCGACCAGATTTCAACGTTTCGTAAGTTGTTTATTTTCAGCACGCCGGGCGAGCGGCTGATTGTGTTGCAAACGGCGGGCAATCTGGCCACCTCGCAATCGGTGGTGAACTTGCTCAAGCAGCGTTGCAGCGGGCCTGGCCCGCACCTGTTGGATGTCCGCACACTCTATGACGCCACTGTGCTGGTGGCCGAAACCGTTCGCGAAGTTGTCGCCCGGGACCGTACCAAGTTGGCCGGCAAGACCGACTTGAGTTGCTCTTTTCTGGTGGGCGGGCAGATCGCGGAGGGGGCGATGGATGTGTACAGCATTTACCCGCAAGGCAACTTCATTCAGGCGACGGAGGACACGCCTTTCCTGCAATTGGGTGAAAGCAAGTACGGCCGACCGATACTCGATCGCAACCTCACGTACCGCACATCACTCGAAGAGGGCCTGCGCTGCGGGCTGATCTCGTTCGACTCGACCATGCGCAGCAACCTGTCGGTGGGTATGCCGCTGGATCTGCTGGTGTTCAGAAAAGACAGTTATGG
>NZ_JBFTMK010000471.1:0-4013 GCF_056396965.1 Pseudomonas sp. 05N434 | reverse complement strand
AGCATCAAGCGCGTAAAGCCTTTACGAAAAGTCCCCACGACTGCGATTCCTTCTGTTGTGCGCTGGCCCTAATCAGCGTTGTGAAGGAGAGAGCGAAAGTCGTGCCGCTTTTTGATTGTTGTTTTGATTCAAGGGGTTATCGATCAAGCAAGGTGGATCGATGGTTGAGCTGTTTCAGGCCTGAGACAAAATCTGGAGCTGCAACGGGAAAAAAGCGGGATAGAGCTCTGGATCCGTGGTTTGCGCTGTGATGTATCAGCGCTTTAACACATGGCATGACAGGATGATGAACGACGCTTAGACGGGCGGTTAGGGAGCAGAGGTGTGTTTCAGAAGCGGACGTATTTGCAAAATTACCGCAACAAATGCCGGGTGCCGGGGTGTTGGCGACTGTAGCAGCTGTCGAGCTTGCGAGGCTGCTACAGCGGGATACAGGTCAGCGCTCAAGCAGCAGAGTGACGGCCTGCAACGCTTGGGCTCGGCGTTCTGCCCAGTCACCCTGGATCACTTGAACAGATTGCCGATGCTGCTCCAGCCACGCTTGAGTCGCGTTGAAAAAAGCCCGGCGTTGATCCAGCTGCGGCTGACAGCGCTGGCCATCGTCGGTCCAGTCGACGAGTTCAGGCGACAACAGCAAGTGCAAGTCGTAATGCCGGGCCAGCAGCGCTTGTTCGAGCCAGGCCGGGCAATCGCTGAACAGGGTCTGGCTCCAAAGCATGTTGCTCAGCAAGTGCGTGTCGAGAATCAGCAACGGTGGCGCAAGGGCGCGGGCATCATCTTCCCATTGCAACTGGCCGCGGGCGATCTCGGGGATATCCGCGAGGCAGGTGTCCCGTGCCTCCTGTTCAATGAACCAACGCACGTATTCACCCACCAGAACGCCGCCGAATTGCTGTTGCAGCTCGGTGGCGAGCCAGCTCTTGCCGCTCGATTCGGGTCCCGTGAGCACCAGCACTTTCATGTGCGCAAAGCCGGGTCGGCGCGCCACGTCCGCCAGCCTTGCACCGCCAGCAGGGCGAAAACCCCATAGAGGGCGGCGGTCAGGTACAGCTCTTTGTAGATGAACAGGCCGACGAAGATGACGTCCAGCGCGACCCACAGCGGCCAGCATTGCAGGCGTTTTTGCGCCATCCATAACTGTGCTACCAGGCTGAAACCGGTCAAGGCGGCGTCGAGCCAGGGTTGGGCGGCGTCGGTCCAGTGAGCCATCGCAGCGCCCAGCAGCAGGCTGCCGACCGCGCCCACGGCCAGCCCGAGCGCGACGGATTGGCCATCGAGCAGGCTGACGTGCCGCCCGTCATGCGTCACGCCCGCGCGAGTCCACTGCCACCAGCCGTAAAGCTGCAACGCGGCGTAGATCACTTGCAGCAGCATGTCCGAATACAGCTTCACCTCGAAAAAGATCCAGCTGTACAGCAGCACCATGACCAGACCGACCGGCCAGCACCAGGGGTTCTGTTTGACCGTCAGCCAGACGGCAATCACACCGAGGGCGGCGGCAAACAGTTCAAGCCCGGACATGGAGGATCCTTGGGGAAGACGAAAGGGGGGAGGATTGTAGCGGCAGGCGCGGCCAAGTAGAACCGGCTTGCGCAGTCCGGTGTAGCAGCTGCCGAGCCTGCGAGGCTGCGTTCGGTGTGGGCCGCATTCGGACGAAGCCGTCGTAAATTCTGCGCACACGGTCTATCTGGAACCGGCGTCGCCTGATTTCACGACTGCTGCGCAGCCGAACGCAGGCTGCGCCAGCTGCTACAAGTGATCAGACGCGAAACTGCTTGAGCAACCCGTTCAACTGTTCGCTCAATTCCTTGAGATGAACACTGGCCACGCTCGACTGCTCGGCCGCCAATGCCGTGCTGTGGGACAACCCGGCGGCCTGGGTGACGTTCTGATTGATGTCTTCCACCACATGCGCCTGCTGCAAGGTTGCACTGGCAATCGAGGCATTCAAGCCGTTGAGGTTGCGCAAGGCCTGGCCGATGGCATTCAGGCTGGCACCGGCCAGGCCGGCCTGCTCGATGGTCAGTTGCGAGGCGCGGCTGCTGTCGCCAATGACCTTGACCGCCGCTTCGGAATGGCTTTGCAGGCGTTCGATCATCGACTGGATTTCTGCCGTCGACTTCTGGGTACGCTGGGCGAGCAGGCGCACTTCATCGGCGACCACCGCGAACCCTCGACCTTGCTCACCGGCCCGGGCGGCTTCGATGGCAGCGTTGAGGGCCAGCAGGTTGGTTTGCTCGGCGATAGAGCGAATCACTTCCAGGACACTGCCGATTTGCGTGCTTTCGTCGGCCAGCGTACGAATCACTTCCACCGCTTGATCGATGGTCGAAGACAGCTTGTCRATCTGCTGCAGGCTGCCATCGATATTGATCTGCCCCTGCTGCGCCTGAGATTCGGCATCGCGCATTTCACTGGCCGCGTGCTCGGCGTTTTTCGCCACATCCTGCACGCCGTAGGTCACTTCGTTGATCGCGGTCGCCACCAGTTCCATTTGCTGGGACTGCTGCTGGCTGCGTTGCTGGGCTTGTGCGGCGTCGTTGCCCAGTTCGCTGGAAGACTGGCCCAGCGCGCCGGCGGACACTTGCAACTGATTGATCACCAGGCGCAGCTTGGCGGTAAAGGCGTTGAAGTGTCGGGCCAGTTGCGTGACTTCGTCCTGGCCGTGGGTATCAAGGCTGCGGGTCAGGTCGCTTTCACCGCTGGCGATATTGGCCATGGCATTCACGGTTTCCTGCAGCGGGCGCACGATGCTGCGGGCAATCATGATCACCAGCAGCGCCATGATCAGGGCAATCACCAGGCCGACGAAAGACGCCTTCCAGACCTGCGCATTAAACTCGGCCTGCATGTCGTCGATGTACACGCCTGAGCCGATCACCCAACCCCAGGGCTCGAACAGTTTGACGTAGGAGGTTTTTTCCACCGGCGCACTGGCGCCCGGTTTCGGCCAGCGATAGTTGACCATGCCTGCGCCCTTGGCCTTGGCGATGGCGGCCATTTCGTTGAACAGTGCAAAGCCATCCGGGTCGCGGATCGTCGAGAGGTTCTGGCCTTCAAGTTTTGGATTGGTCGGGTGCATGACCATGACCGGCGTCAGGTCGTTGATCCAGAAATAGTCATTCTGGTCGTAGCGCAAACCCCGCACGGCGGTCAGTGCCTGCTGTTGCGCGGCGGCGCGGGTGAGGGTGCCGGCGGTTTCCAGGCCGTGGTAGTAGGTCAGGATGCCACTGGCGGTCTGCACCACGTGCTGGGTTTTCTGGGCCTTGGCCTGATAGAGGTCGTCGTGGATCTGCTTGAGCATCAACGCGCCCAACGTCAACAGCATCACCACGGCCACGATCAAGATAAGCCACAAGCGTCGGCTGATCGACACACTGCGCAAGCTGTTCATAACGCTGTTACTCCGTTTTCTTGTTCTTGTCATAAACGATCGCCAGCATCCAACCACACGTTGCCGATCGGGCCTATCCTACTCAGGTCCTATTACGCGGCAGCGTAAATGAGGCTTGTCTGATAGGATTTCGGCCCCGCGCGGAAAAACCTGAGTCCAAGTCGATTTTTCACGGAATTTTTAYGGTTTTGTGTGGATCTTGTGCGCGCGGGGTTTCAGCGCACGCTGATCGCGAATAACGCTCTACAAATTATTAACGGGGCATGCCTGAGGGCATGGCTTCTTGGGGGAATGATGGATCTTTGGACAGCCTTTCAGGCATTGATTTTAGGCGTTGTAGAAGGGCTGACCGAGTTCTTGCCCATTTCCAGTACCGGGCACCAGATCATTGTGGCGGACCTGCTCAATTTCGGCGGCGAACGAGCGATGGCCTTCAACATCATCATTCAGCTCGGCGCGATCCTGGCGGTGGTCTGGGAGTTCCGTCGCAAGATCCTCGACGTGATCATCGGTTTACCGACGCAGCCCAGCGCTCGACGCTTTACCGCGAACCTGTTGATCGCCTTCATGCCGGCCGTGGTATTGGGGGTGATTTTCGCCGACCTGATCCACAAGTACC